>JAGFXS010000050.1 GCA_017861415.1 Bacillota bacterium | reverse complement strand
GCACCCCTTCCAGATTCCGAGCCATAATGGCCAGGGGTTTGTGAGCCCTTCCCTTGCGCCCTCTGAGTGTTTTGACTGCCGACGGATCCTCGGCATTGCAGCAAAGGTGGTATCCCCCGATTCCTTTCACCGCAAGGATTTCTCCTTTACTGATGAGTTCTCTTGCCCGGTTCAGGGGATCGGACGTCTCCACTGGATTTCCTTTGGCATCCAACAGCTGCAGCACCGGCCCGCAGGCCGGGCAGCAATTGGTTTGGGCGTGAAATCTCCGATCATTGGGATTATGATACTCCGCCGCGCATTGTGGGCACATAAAAAACTGGGACATGGCCGTGTTTTCCCGATCATAAGGCAGGCTTCCCATAATGGAGTATCTGGGGCCACATTGGGCACAGCTAATAAAAGGGTACTGAAACCGCCTATGTCCAGGGGTATGAAACTCCTTTAAGCAATCCCGGCACACTGCAATGTCCGGGGGGATGAAAGCCGCGGTATTCTCCTCTGCCGTACTCCTTTTGATGGAAAAATCAGCATAGCCCACCGGGGGTTGCGGGTGCAACTGAAGGTCGGCGATGTGGGCATTCTCTGGAGGCTGTTCCCGCAGGGTGGCGACAAAAGCGTCGACGCTCTCCTCGCTGCCCTCTACATCAACGAGCACACGGGAACCCTGATTTTCCACCCAGCCCCGCAGCCCCAGCCCACACGCAATTCTGAAAATAAACGGCCGGAACCCAACCCCCTGCACCACGCCGGTCAACGTCACTAATACTCGTTTTGTATCACTCACGGCTCTCTCCATCGATTCTCCTGATCTCCGCCGTTAATTTTTCAAAAGGATTTTGCTCCAGGCGAATCGTCGTCCAAGGGCCAAATAGGACGCCGTTCCGGTCCATGAGATGCGAAAGCAGGTGGGGGCCATCCAAGTGACTGCCCTCATCCACTGCAATATCCAGCTCATTCACTTTTACAACGCCGCTCTGTCTGCAATGATCTGCAATGGATTGATAAATCTTTTCAATGAGATGGGTGTCATGCATGTTCTTGTTCCTCCTTGATGTTATATACTGCCTGCAGTACAGCAGCACAAATTGACTCAAATCTCTCCTGAAGCGGTGCACTCAATTCAAGTCCGAACTCAATTTCAGCTGCTTCAATACCGATGAGATATCCCTGCCTTTCTGGGGTATACAATGCGATCTGGTCAAGGAGACTAAAGGCATGTTGAGATGGGAGCATGCCACGATACCGCAAAGCGTCTTGCAGCCCCATCACGTCAAGTGCTCCCGGGCCTTTGCCTGTGACCATGGCGTCTACAATAATCAGCACATCTTCCGGTCTAATTTCCTCCATACAGCACTGAACATCCGTCTCTCCCAGAAGGGACGCAATTTGATGCGCCCCAAAGGTCTTTTCAAGTGCTTCCACCACCCGTACCCCGATGCCATCATCCTTCATGATGCGGCTGCCAATCCCGACAACCAAGATCCGTTTCATGGAACCACCTGCATGGTTCTAATCAAGTTTCCCTTTGAATAGACGTGGGTCGCACAGGAAACACAGGGATCAAAAGAGCGAATAATTCGCCCTAACTCTACGGGGAGATCAGGATTTATGACAGTGGTACCAATCATTGCCTTCTCCCCTGGCCCCGGCAATAGGTCCCGGCTTCTGGTGGACAGATTCCAGCCAGAGGGCGTGATGATCTGATAAAGGGATATGACCTTGTTTTCAATTTTGACCCAATGCCCCAGAGCACCCCGGGTGGTGTCAACGAGGCCCGCCCCACGGCCGCTCTCGGGAATCTGGTACTTTTTTTGCATGGAAACACAGGGGATCAGATTATTCACAAGGGTTAACATTACGTCTGTGATCTTCTTTGCCTCCAGAACTCTGGCTATCGTCCGATCCATGGTGGATATGCCATGACGATAGGCGCCGCTCAACCACATCCTGGCCAGCGGTCCAACCTCATACGGCAGCCCCCTGTATCTGGGCGCTTTTACCCAAGAATAACCGTCGTCCTTTTCCAACTCGGGCTGAGTAATGGTTTCGTAGGGCGTGTAGGTTTCTGTTTCTGCTGTGTACCAAGAGGTGTAAATGGTTTCGGTGATTTCTCCCGGATTCAGTGGGGTGATTTTGCCATCCCTGTTGGTCACAGGATCCACATAAAGGGTTCCCAACTTGTGGTATGCATTGAAGCAGCCAAAGGTCAAGAAGTTCCCATACCCCCGCCCATTTGCAAAATACTCCTTATAGTAATCTGCAATTGTATACGCATCTGGAATCATCTTACTGCAGATAAACGTACGGATCTCCAGAAGAAGTGCCCGAAATCGGGTAATTTTTTCCGGCGTCGCCGGCGCGGTGACCCCGCCGACAAAGATCCCGTGGTTGTGTGGCGCTTTCCCGCCTAGAATCGCCAGCATCTCATGAGCACTTCTGCTGTACGCTAGAGAATCAAAATAGTGCTGCACGATACGATCATTTTTTTCTTTCGGCAGCCTGAAGTCATTGTGGTCTGTGGCAAACAGGGCATTGCTTTCGGGGAGCCGGATGAAATCGGGCGCGGTATACTGATAAAAATGCCGGATGTGATTTTGTAGGAATTCACATCCGTGAATCAAATCCCGCAGATACCTGCCCTGTTGGGAGGGAGCAATGCTCATGGCGTTTTCCAGCGCCATGGTGGATGCCAGCGCGTGTGCTGAGGAACAGATGCCGCAGATCCGCTGGGTAAAATACACGGCGTCAAAGGGGCTTCTTCCCTCCAACATGTTCTCAAAGCCACGGAACAAAAGACCCTCGGTTCGGGCATCCGCCACCACATTATCCTCGATATCCGCATCAATTTCCATAAACCCGCTGATACGGGTAACAGGGTTAATGATCACTCGCTTCGTAAGCTTAGCCTCCCTTATGTTGTGTCAAAACGCACAAATGGCTCCATTTTGTCGGGGAACCCAAACATTGCACAACCGATGCAAGGACCGTCGTCGCCGATAGGCCAGTTCACACGATCATTCCACTTTCGGATGGGACAATCCACCCGTGTCACCGGCCCTCTGCACCCCAACTTGAACATACAGGTATCCTCACCTAGCTGCGTTGCGAATACGCCCCGGTCAAAGCAAGGCCTTCTGGGGCATAGGTCATGAATTAAGGTGCTGTAGAACATCAGCGGTCTCTGTCGAGCGTCTAGCTCCGGCTCACCGAAGAGTAGGGTATAGGCCAACGTGCCCATAAACCAGTCTGGGTGGCATGGACAGCCGGGCAGCTTGATTACCTTTCTATTTAGCAGATTTTGAATGCCGACACACTGCGCTGGATTGGGCCTAGCCGCGGAAATACCACCGTCAGAAGCGCAGGTTCCCACCGCTATGACGTGCGCCGCCCGCTCACCAAAGGTTTGAATGACCTCGTAGGCGGTGATGGGCCGGCCTTTCCATCTGCCAATGATCGTGTACAGTCCCTCATCTTTGGTGGAAACAGCACCCTCCACCGCTAATATGTAGTCGCTGTCTAGGGCGTCAAAGAGCTGGTCCATGGCAAACTCGCCCTCGGCGGCCATCAGACTGTTGTCATATAGGTAATGAACCATTTGCGATATCAGGCCTTTGAAATCCGGATCTTCCCCGTTAAGGAGAGAAATAATGTTCCCGGCACAGCCGGTCAGCTCAAGCCAGATCAAATTTCTTTTGGGGATCTGCCCCTGCTGAACAGCATCAACAGCCTTATGGAAAAGCATTGAGGCCGTCTCTAGCCTCATGGAAAAATTGGGACAGCTTCCACTTGTCGTATTCATCCATTCATCTTCCCAACCACCTTTAATTTACCAAGAACTGGCTGTCCAGCATGACACACAGCGAATTGGCTTGTTGCATCAGTCCCAGCTACAATGCCAAAGTGGGTTGCTCCCCCCCAGGCAGCAATATTTGTCACATCATATACCGTACCGTTTACCGCTACATAGGCCGGGTTGCCGTTTCTGCCGTCATACTGGGACAGCTCGGCAGCTGTAAACACTCTGGTGACAGGGGGCTGGGGACTTATTTGATTTTCACCGCTGGGGAATCCCTGCATCAGCTTAGACAAGTGGGATGTCTGTTTACGCAGGCGATTGAGTAGTTGATTTCTGGCGCAAGCGTTCGGTGTAACATATAGACAGTCTATGATGTCGCTGATCTCCTGGAGGGCATCCTCTATCATGGGCGTAAAGGTATCGCGGTCGTTCATACAGCATACTCCTTACATGGTTATTCGGTTCTGGTACAGTATATTCATTGCAAAACCTTTCTGTTTGATATGGTCCGGTCCATTCGTATGCGAACCAAGCAATATAAAGGACCTGGAAGCACCAAATTCGTGCTCCCAGGTCCTTAACTAACCTATGACTATCACTTATATGAACAGGTTAACGTTGGATTCCTCCGCGTCCCCCAGATAAGCGCCTACACCGCCCAGCTCCACGCCATGGATGAGCTCTTCTTCCTTGATGCCCATAACATCCATACTCATGGTGCAGGCAACGATTCTAACCCCCTGATCCATGGCCTTGCGAATTAGGGTCTCCAGGGAATCCACGTTTTTATCATTCATGATTTTCTTCATCATGGCAGTGCCCATACCCGCCATGTTCATTTTGGAGAGCTTCAGCTTCCGGCTACCCCGGGGCAGCATGGTCCCGAACATGGACTCCATAAGCGTCTTTTTCACCGGCTGCTTCTGGGCTTTGCGCAGGGCTGTGAGTCCCCAGAAGGTAAAGAACATGGTCACCGGCCTGCCCATTGCAGCAGCACCGTTGGCAATGATGAAGCTGGCCAGCACTTTGTCCAGATCACCGGAGAAGACGATTATGGTCTTCCCTTCGGCGGTCTCGCGGACAGTCGCCCCCGCGGAAGCGCCCCCCTTCTTCACCGTTGCCACATAGTCGGTTCCTCGCCGCTCGTTGGTAATCAAGGTATTACCCGTGCGGCGACACCATGCGCCGATGTCCTTTGAAAAGCCGGGATCCGATGCCGAGACTTCCATGACCTGCCCCTCGTTCAGTCCCCGCATGGTTTCAAACACCTTCATAATTGGGCCTGGACATTGCATGCCGCTGCAGTCGATCCGCATGGCAACAGTGGGAAGATTTCCGGTATCCATTAGCCCGGCGTCCGATACGGTTGCGGCGTTGGTTGTAACCATACTATACTCCTTATCATGGGTGGATTGATAAAACCTAGTTCCGCCGGGATACAGCAGCACATCGGAAAAGCCGTTCTGTATCAGAATGCGGGCCGCATTGTAGGCACGCACGCCAATGGCGCAGAAGGTAACAATACGCTGATTTTTGTCCAGTTCTCCAAGCCGATCGCGAAGTTCACCAAGGGGGATATGCTTTGCGCCGGGCAGTGTAAACGCCATCAGCTCCGCCTCTTCGCGTACATCAAGAAGCAGCACATCCTTATCCGTTTCTGCTACGTCCCAGGCAGAAAAGCGAGCCAGACCCTGTAGAACATTTTCCGCGACAAAGCCGGCCATGTTCACCGGATCCTTTGCTGAGGAGTAGGGCGGGGCATAAGCAAGCTCCAGTTCCTTCAAGTCGGAGATGCCGCCGCCCAGGCGGATAGCCACGGCAAGGGTATCGATGCGTTTATCCACACCATCCCGGCCGACAATCTGGGCTCCATAGATAATCTTCCCGTCCATAGAAAACAGCAGCTTCAGTGTCAACGGCACGGCACCGGGATAGTAGCCCGCATGGGAGTTCTGGGTGATGAGGACGGTCTCGTAATCTCGCCCCTTCACCAATCCGCGCCGGATGAGGGTTTTCTCATTGACCCCTGTGCTGGCGGCAGTGAGATCAAATACCTTTGCCACCGAGGTACCCTGTGTCCCCCGATAGGTCTCATTGGCTCCCGCTATGTTGTTCGCCACAATGCGCCCCTGCTTATTGGCGGGGCCTGCCAGAGGGATCATGGTGCGATCCTTAAAAATGTAATCCTCGACCTCGATGACATCGCCCACAGCGTAGATATCCGGGTCGGAGGTGCGGAGAAATTCGTCCGTTACAATACCGCCCCGGGCATTGATGGCAAGGCCTGCCGCCTTGGCCAGATCGCTGTTTGGATGCACACCGATGGCCAGAATCACCAGCTGCGCCGAGAGGGTTATCCCGCTATTGAGGGTTATGGTCACCTCGCTGGCTTCGTCGGCAAAGGAGGAAACCCCATCGCCGAGATGGAGCCTGACACCCTGCTGCCCCATTTGCTCGTGGAGTAGTTGGGCCATTTCAAAATCTAGCGGCGCCATCACCTGGTCCAGCATCTCCACCAGAGAGACCTCCAGCCCGGCGTGCCTTAAATTCTCCGCCATCTCCAGGCCAATGAATCCGCCGCCGATGACCGCTGCGCTCCTTATTCCCTGTTCCCGCACCAAATGACGGATATCGTCCGTATCCGGCACTGTCCACAGAGTGCGGATACGCGGGGAATCAATACCCGGAATAGGAGGACGCATGGGAGAAGAGCCGGTGGAGATCACCAGGGTATCATAGCTCTCCTCATACAGCTCCCCCGTGTCTAGACGCTTTACCGTCACCCGCTTGCCTTCGGGGTCTATTGCCATGGCTTCCTGTCTGACCCGGACATCCACCCGGTATTTCTTTCGCATCCCCTCTGGTGTTTGCAGCAGCAGGGCATCCCTGGACTTAATCACATCTCCCACATGATAGGGAAGCCCGCAGTTGGCATAGGAGATGTGCGAGCCGCGCTCCAAGAGTACGATTTCGGCTGTTTCACTCAGCCGCCTGAGACGTGCGGCACAGCTCGCTCCCCCTGCAACGCCCCCGATGATCAAAATCTTATTCATCTGCTTCCTCCTTGTATTTCTCACCGTGATGGACAGCTATGCACCATACTTCCGGTGCGCTTTGTTTCAGCATTAATCATATACGAAACTCCCTTCGCGTACTGTGAGTTTGTCACCATGTCGGTTCCATCCCAACTATTTTGAAATTTTGATTGACAATGGGGAAAGTCATGGCGTATAATGTTTCAAATTCATATAGAAAACCGATGATTAAGAAGAGTAAGCGTACAGAGTGATTTTCAGAGAGCTGCGGACGGTGTGAGCGCGGTAATTGTATGTATGCTGAATGGACTTATGAGGGTGAATCGAACGGCAACCAGTAGATGAAACGGCAACCGCAGCCGTTATCCCGCGGAGCGTATGGTAGTACGTGTAAAGTGGATGCAGTTTGCATCAAAATGGGTGGCACCGCAGGAGTATCGTCTTGTCCCATGGAAGAAATTCCATGAGATGAGGCGTTTTTTTATTGATGACGAGGAGGGCGCGGGATGTTAGATTTTCGATGGCGCAACGGGGAAATGAGAAATAATAATCGGAAGCTATGACAGATCAAACACCATAAAAGGAGAGATTTTTATGAAGACATACCGTGACTTTGACCGCTATTTGAAGGATTTCCCCGACAAGAACGGCTATTTCGGGCAGTACGGTGGTGCGTTCCTTCCGCCTCAGCTGATCCTTGTTTTCCAGGATATTACCGCAGCATATCAAGAGATTTGCCACAGCGCCCAGTTCATCAATGAACTGCGCCGGATTCGGAAGGAGTTCCAGGGCCGTCCCACCCCGGTGTATCACTGCTCCCGGCTGTCCCGCCATCTGGGTAAAAGCCAAATCTATCTGAAGCGGGAGGATTTGAACCACACCGGTGCCCACAAGATTAACCATTGCATGGGCGAAGGGCTACTGGCGCAGTTCATGGGCAAGAAAAAGATCATTGCCGAGACTGGAGCAGGCCAGCACGGCGTCGCCCTGGCTACCGCCGCCGCGTACTTCGGCCTGGAATGTGACATCTACATGGGAGAGGTAGACATTGCGAAGCAGCACCCCAACGTCATTCGCATGAAAATGCTGGGTGCCAACGTGATTCCCGTTTCCCACGGACTCAAAACCTTGAAAGAAGCCGTAGACGCCGCTTTTGAGGGATATATGAAGGAATACGAGCACGCCATCTATTGCATCGGTTCCGCCGTAGGTCCTCACCCCTTCCCCATGATGGTCCGGGATTTCCAGTCCGTGGTGGGCTTTGAGGCAAAGGATCAATTTGTTGAGATGACAGGCATGCTGCCGGATACAATCTGTGCATCAGTAGGAGGCGGCTCCAACGCCATCGGCCTGTTTGAGGCCTTTCTGCCGGAACCGGTGGAGATCGTCGGCGTGGAACCCTTAGGGCGTGGCAGCAACGTGGGCGATCATGCCGCTAGCATGCGCTTCGGCAGTAAGGGCATCTTACACGGCTTTGAAAGTATTTTACTCCAGGATAAGCAGGGCGAGCCCCTTCCGGTCTATTCCATTGCCAGCGGCCTAGATTATCCGTCGGTTGGGCCGGAGCACGCCTATTTGCGAGAGTGTGGCCGTATCCAGTACGATGCGGTGAGTGACGAAGAAGCCATGGAGGCATTTTTCCTCCTCTGTCGCTATGAGGGGATCATCCCGGCCATTGAGAGTGCTCATGCCTTGGCCTATGCCATCCGTCGAGCAAGAACCCAGGATACCGGGGCCATTCTTGTCAATCTCTCCGGCCGCGGAGACAAGGACATTGATTACGTATTTGAGCAGTATGGAACGGGCGAGCGGTTTTTGAAATAACACACGCGCCATACACGTGCTCTGCGAAGTGTTAGAACCTTTGACTTTGGCTTACAAAGATATAAATTGAACCACCGGGGAAACGGCAAGCGTTTCCCCGGTGTGCGTTTTTGTATAGAAGTCACCCATAGCTGTCTACGCTGAATGTCAAAGGTCTGTCTGATGTTCCTCCAAGGCGCGCATAAGACGCAACATATTATCAAGGGTTGCACAGTAGTCCATGGCGCTGCGCTCCCGTGCAATGGAAAAGGGAACGGCTACCTGATTAATGCTGAATATTGCGGTAACCCCCTCCTCATAGACTGCCTCAATTCCGTCCCCCACATCGCCTACTAGGGCATACACGGGAACACTCTTTGCTTTTGCTCGTCTCGCAACACCGATGACTACTTTACCACGAAGGCTCTGGCCATCGATTCGCCCTTCTCCGGTGAACACCGCGTCTGCGCCCTGTAAATGGTCATCAAATCCCACAAGATCCAATGCGACCTGAATCCCAGAGCGTAATTCAGCGCCCAAAAATGCCATGGCTCCAGCACCAAACGCTCCCGCGGCTCCCGCACCTCTCCGGGAGGCAAGGTCAGAAATACCTAGCTTCTCTTCAATAACCTTGTCCAGATGCCGCAGCTGC
>JAGFXS010000131.1 GCA_017861415.1 Bacillota bacterium | reverse complement strand
ATTTCCTTATCCACCTCCGCCATGCGGGCCAAGGATTTGTTCTTCAGGTTCACGTCGGAACAGGCCTCGTCGATGAGGTCGATGGCTTTGTCCGGGAGGAAACGGTCGGTGATATACCGCTCCGACATGGTGACCGCCAGCCGGGCGATGTCCGGGGTGATGGTCACGTGGTGGAATTGCTCGTAATAAGGGGCAATCCCCTTGATGATCTCCACGGATTCATCGATGGAGGGCTCGTTGACCATCACCGGCTGGAAGCGGCGCTCTAAGGCGGAGTCCTTTTCAATATACTTCCGATACTCGGTGAGGGTGGTGGCACCGATCACTTGAATTTCCCCTCGGGAGAGAGCCGGCTTTAAGATGTTGGCGGCGTTCATGGAGCCTTCAGCATCCCCGGCGCCCACCAGGTTGTGCACCTCGTCAATGACCAAGATGATGTTTCCCAGCTTACGGATCTCCTCGATAAGGCCCTTCATGCGGCTCTCGAACTGGCCGCGGAACTGGGTGCCCGCCACCAAGGAGGTGAGGTCCAGCAGGTAAACCTCCTTATCGCGGAGCTTATAGGGCACGTCACCGCTTTGGATCTTGGAAGCCAGCCCCTCGGCAATGGCGGTTTTACCTACGCCCGGTTCACCAATTAAACATGGGTTGTTTTTCTGGCGGCGGTTGAGGATCTGAATCACCCGCTCCAGCTCGGATTCCCGCCCAATCATTCGATCCAGGCGGCCTTCGGCGGCCCGGCGGGTCAGAGAGATGCAGTAGCTCTCCAGGAATTTGCGCTTGGCTTGCTTCTGGTCAGCCTTCTTAGTCCGGTCATCCCGCTCGGCGCGGCTACCGGTATCCTGAGAGGGCAACTCGGCGGCAGGCTCCTCAGGACGGTTTGAGGAAGTGGAGGGGTGGAGAGTTCCCATGAGCTTGTTCAGGAAAGGAAAGGTAGCCGTACGGCCTTCGTCGTCTTCTTCGCTGTCCTGGTCGGCACTATTTTCAAAGAGAGATTCCATACCCTCCGCTCCGTCAAAGGCAGTCATCATCTCTTTAGTGAGACCGTCCAGATCCTCTTCACTCATGCCCATCTTGTCGATCATATCGGTAACGGGCTTAATATTTAGTTCCTTGGCGCACTTGAGGCAAAGCCCCTCGTTTTTTGTTTGCCCGTTTGGTTCCATTCTGGTAATAAAAACAATTGCCACATTTTTTTGACACTTGCTGCAAAGCGTTGGCTGCATATGGTACCAATCACTCCTTTCGGATAATTCACTTCTTTTGCATTATATCATCTTTTTATGAATTAGGTATGAATATTGTCAATAGGAAATCAAAGAAAAAAGCAACAAGATTTCAAGATGCAATTTCGACATCTTTAGGCAGATTAAAGGAGGATCTTGCCCAAGGGCGTTCCAGCTAGAAAAGAGGAGAGCAATTGAAAGAGATACGTCTGCTCCACTATCTCCGGAGAGACCTGCCCGGTGAGGTCGCAAAGAACCCAACGGAGGATCAACAGAAACAGTAAGCCTTTTGCAATGCCCAAAAGAGCGCCCAAGCTACGATTTAGAAAATTTAATACGGGGAGTTTTGCGACCAGATCTAGGGTGCGGGTGAGAATGGCCCAAATCATTAGCAGAATCAAAAAGGAGGCAACAAACACGGCACCATAGGTAAGAATATTCAAAATGTAGCCGGCGAGAACCTGACTGGGAGAGGCAAAGGGTTCCTGCTCAATATTCTGCTGTGCATAATTCTGCTGGATGATCCGAGTCCAGGCCTCTGGCAGGCCTAAGTTTTCCAGGAGAGTACCGGTTTCCTGGGCCGAAAAGTCCCGGGAGGGGATTTCAACGTCTTTGCCTTCCAATCGCTCCACAATGGCGGGGAGTGCGTGGGGGGCGGCTATCTCAGCCACGTAGGGGGTCAGGGTTTTAGCCAGAAAGACAGCGCCGAAAAAGGCCACAAAGACTGCCAGCAGGGAGCAGAGGGATCTGACAAAGCCCTGACGGATACCACTGATGGCAAAGGAGAGTAGAATTGCAGCCAAAACCAGATCTAGGATAAGAGAGGGAGTCATAGGTTACCTCCTATTGAAATGAGGCCTGAGAAGGTCTTAGGGGATATAAAGGCGGACCAGCTCGTCGGTGATAAGGGCTAGGGTGCCATCGGAAAACAGTGCCAAATTTCGTACACCCTGGATGGCATCAGAAGTGCTGATCTCCCGAAGCTCTTTGTTATAGAGATGAAGGCTGTTGGAGGTGAGGACTGCCACATAACGTCCGGCGGCAGAAAGACCAAGTACCTGTTCCTCCAGTTCCACGGTGCCCAAGACGTGCCCGTCATAGTCTACGGTGACAAGGGTGCCAGTATTCCCAGATTGTGAAGGTGAAAGTAGAAGCGCGGCAAATTCACTGCCGTCCATGCTGGCACGCTTCAAGTAGCTGCCCTGGAAGTCGTATTGAGAAGCGAGCTCGCCGGAGGAGAGAAGCGTAAAAAGTCCGGTGTCCGTCAAGGCCCAGGTGCGGGAGTTAGAGGAAAATAGGGAGAGCACTACATTATCCCCCAGAGAAATTTGGCTTTTCGCCTCAGTATCCTCGCTGCCGTCTATGGCAAAGTAGAGAAGTCGACTATCAAAAATACCTTTGGATTGGGTTGGCGTCAGGATATAGTATCCACGGCAGTCAGGGGTGACTGCGGCGTTGACGGGGTAAAAATCGGAGAGCCGTCTGGACAATATCCGCTGGTAAGAAGCATCGTATATGGTGACTACGCCTCTGTGTCCGTCCTCTTTGGTTGTTACAGCCATCCAGCCGTTCTGGTTGATGGTGGCCGAGAGGATATACTGTCCGGAAGGCAGTTCCAAAGAGAAGACCACTTTATTTTTAGCAATGACGTAAAGGGCTCTTCCGCCCGCGTCATAGACCACAGTCTGTTTTCCGTTGGTGGACAGGGCCGGATACTGAAATGAGAGCTGCTCAAGCCGCAGCAGGGAATCCCCAGTGCCGGAATAGAGCTGAAGCTGGGTATCGGAGCAGGCCAGAAGCCTGTAGTCCATGCCGACGAAAAGATCCTCGCCGCGGAAGCTGTGAGAATAGGTGACACTGCCTTGTTCATTGTCGTAAGCTATATAGCGGGTATAGAGGTCGAGCCCCATGTGGTCCCGGTAAGTGACCAGGAAAATCAGTCCGACAATGAGCAGGAGTGTGCCCAGCAGCAAGGCAATCCGCTGCCGCAGGGTCAGCTTTCCACGAAAGCGCTGGATAACATTCATGTACATTCTCCCTTAGCAGAAAAAGCATCAAACAGTTAAAGGATATATGACTCTTTATACCAGAGTCCGGTCATGTAAAGGCCTTGGGGCGGAGCGGTTGGGCCGGCATCCGTCCGGTTGCGGCCCGCCAGGATGGCGGGGATATCT
>JAGFXS010000049.1 GCA_017861415.1 Bacillota bacterium | reverse complement strand
GTTGACGCTTTGTCAACGCAGGTTAAGTAGTAGCGGCACTAATGGAGGGCCATCAAACAAACCACCACGAAAAAAGCGAATCCTAGGGCTTGTTCATTTCATCGTTTCTTTCCTCTGTACGTTATAGTATTTTCTTCGGCCAATAGCACACGCCAACATCCAGCGCGCGAGATCTCTTCAAATGAAAGTCGGCACAGCGGCAATACCAGCACTGACGCATTCTATCGGGAGTGTCGGCTCTTGGCTCAAAGGCAGGGCAAACCTGCTTTGGCCAAACATTCCCCTCGGCGTTGGGGGCACTCAAAGGGGCGTCCTCTCGTCTGCGGTTTTCCATTCGATCACGCTCCTTTGCACAGAAATCCATGACGGTTTTACAACTTTCTGTCCAGAGATTACTAAACAAGACAGAAAAAATGAGCCTTCACACTTAAAAGACTCATTTTTGCACCTAAAAATTTAAATTTAGTGGAAATTTCATCTTGACAAAACGCTTGGTTCTCACACCAGTAATCGCACTCGAAAAATGCCCTGCTCTAGTTTATACAGAAGTTCTCCGTCATGCTGCTTTGCAAAGGCAATGACACTCTTGGTGCCGAAGCCATGGCCTATCTCCTGTGAGGCGGGATATCCATTTTCTGCAAGGGTCACATCCGCGGCACAGGGATTTTCCATTTCTAACAGCAGCCGCCCCATGTTGCGACAGGTGAAGCGGAGATAGCGTCTAGCTCCTTCAGGCAGCTTTTCGCAGGCTTGAATGGCGTTTTCCAACAAATTGGACACCACCATGGAAAGCTCCAAAGAGTCCACCGTAAGCTCAACGGGAATATCCAATTCAATTTCTGCATCAATTCCCGCCTGCTGCGCAAGACCCGCATAGTGGCAGACGGCGGCATTGACGGCGGGATTTTCACAGTAGATCTTGCTAACCTTCGGTGCGTCGGCGGTTTCCTTTTGCAGCAGGGCAGCCGCTTCACCGCTTTCTCCATGTTCCAGAAGCTCCAATAGCATATTGTTAAAATGACGTCGGTCATGGGCGGCGCGGCTGTTCTGTATAGCCACCTCCTCCATCAGCTTTAGCCGTTGGGTCATATTATCGGCAGCCAAATGCAAATAGTCTCGTTCTGTCTGCATTTTTTGGTTTTCCTCGCGCATAGCATATTGCTTTGTGATGGTTTTCAGCGAATGAATAATAGAAATGTATACCGATAGGCCTAAAAGGATGAGAAGCATAAGCGGTATGCCGTTATAAATCAGCATTTCCTCAATGTCACCACCAAAAAAGTATCCCAATAAGCAAGCCAGCAGTGAGACAATCGGCAACATGTAGATATGCCAATAGTCCAGCACCTTGCGATATGGCTTTGATACCCACTTGTGAAACACACCAACAATAACCGAAAATAAAATCAAGCGTAAATAAGCATTTCCATAAATGGGTCTTGGGAAAATATCACAAAGTATGTAACTCAAGAACACCACTACGGCATAAATATTTAGCATCGTAATATAACTGAAGCACCACTGCATGATTTTGTCGGCAAAAAGAGGCTTTAGCGCAATTCCAATCACCATGAGCATAGCAAGGTCAACGTAAAATACAGCAGTGTAGTTTCCTGTAAGATAAAAGTAATAGTTGGCACTGATGTTTCCCACCAATATAATGGCTGTAGCAAAAATATACACAGCCTTGCTTTTGTATTTAGGCGTTGCCATGGTGGAAAGCAAAAGTATGAGCATAACATCAGTGATGACTGCTCGCAAAAGGTCGGGGAAGAGTGAAGTCATGATCAATTCCCCTTTGCCATCAGATAGTCCATATAGGTATCTCGCACTGTTGCATACTGCTTTGGAGCAATGGGAATGATTTTTCCGCCGCGCAGGGTAAAGCTGTCCTTGGCGAACCGTTCCACTCGACGCATATTGACCACAAAAGAGGTGTGAGATTGAAGAAATCGCTTGTCCTTTAAGATAGTTGATAGATATTCCGCGTAGCTCTCCCGAATGGTGCGGCTTATAATATCTTCACCGTTTGTCAAAGTAAAAATGACAATGTGGCTGCGGTACTCACAACAGGCTATGTCCGCCAGCTTGATGACGCGCAGACTTTCGGTAGTTTTCACGGTAAACGTCTGCTCCTCAGTTAAATCCATTTTGGAGACGGCGAGGGTCAGCGTGTCAAAGAGCTGTTGTCTGTCCACCGGCTTAATCAGATAATTAATGGGACTTGCTGCATAGGCCTGCAAGGCAAACTGTGGCTCTGTGGTGACATAGATAATCTGCGCTTCACGGTCAAGGTGGCGGATTTCTTTACCCAGTTCCAATCCGCTGACCATGGGCATGACAATGTCCAGTATGTAAAGGTGAAAGCTCTCCGTTTCCATGGCCATCAGCAGTGCGTCAGGGTGGGAAAACAAACGAACCTCTGCTTCCGCCATTTGAGCGGAAAGATATTCGGCTATATAGGTATGTATAGTTTCCAACTCCTGGGGTTGGTCTTCACATATGGCAATTTTCAATATATGCTTCACCTTCCTTGGGAAATAATGTCGTTTCATAAATAATTTTAGCATAAAAAGGAACCCGACACAATTACAAATGCCTGTGCCACTCCAACTTGATATTGCTATGGCGCACCAGCTGACAGACCGATCGTTACCGCAAGAAGCCCGCCCAGCCGCCCAAAGCCCCCATTGCGGTAAGCATACGCAAAAGACGCACCCTCTTTCCAGCGAGTGCGTCTTTTGCGTGTTGAGTTTATTGTCATGAGGCCCTCGCCTCGGGTGTCCGCTCATAAAGTTAGCATTGATAATGGTTTTGCAATACTTCTTTACCAGCACCACCCATGAAGGGCGGCTATTTTATGGTCTTTGTGCTATTTTATTAGAACAGGGGTACCACAGCGCCGTCATAGGTGTTGTTGATGAAATCACGCACGGTGTCGGACTTCAAAGCCTTGATGAGGGCCTGCACTGCCTCGTTGTTCTCATTGCCTTCCTTCACCACAATGATGTTGGCATACTGGGCGGCGGCGGCGGAGTCAGCATCTTCCACGGCTACGCTGTCATTGGCTACGGAAAGACCTGCGCCGATTGCGTAGTTGCCGTTGATGACAGCCATGTCAACAGAGGACAGGGCGCCGGGCAGGGAAGCTGCTTCCATCTCCACGATTTCCACGTTCTTGGGGTTCTCCACGATGTCCAGCGCAGTGGCGGCCAGGCCAACGCCCTCTGCCAGCTTGATGATCCCCTGTGCTTCCAGAAGCAGCAGGGCGCGGGCCTCGTTGGAGGGATCGTTGGGCACAGCGATCTGTGCGCCGTCGGCCAGCTCTTCAATGGTAGCAGTCTTACCGGGATACAGTCCATAGGGCTCATAATGGATCTCAGCCGCATTCACCAGGTGGGTGTTGTTGGAGGGGTTGAAGCTGTTGAGATAGTCAATATGCTGGAAGTAGTTGGCATCCACATCTCCAGACTCTGTTGCCAGGTTCGGCTGGATGTAGTCGGTGAATTCCACGATCTGCAGATCAATGCCTTCCTCGGCTAGTATGCTCTTGGCAACCTCCAGGATCTCTGCGTGGGGAGCGGGCGTTGCGGCGACCTTAATGACAGTTGTTGCGGTTTCGGGTTCCGCGGGGGGCGTTTTGGTGCCACAGCCAGCCAGAAGGGCAATGCAGAACACCAAACTCAGTGTCAGGGCAAGAAATTTTTTCATACTTTTCACTTTCCTTTCTTCGTCGAAGTAATTCGTTTATCGCATCTCACAGCCAGCCATGTACCAACAGACTGGAAGACTTGAACAAGGATAATCAGGAGAATGACGGTGAAGTACATCACGTCAGTAACCCCTCGGTGGTAGCCATAGTTGATGGCTACCTTACCCAGACCACCGCCGCCAATGGCACCAGCCATGGCTCCATAGCCCAGAATGGTGGTCAGGGCGATTGTGGCGCCGGATATCAGGGCCGGCTTGCACTCCGGAAGCATCACCTTAGTGATGATCTGCCATGGGGAACATCCCATCGCCTGGGCCGCCTCTATCACCCCTCTGTCCACCTCCCGGATGGAGGACTCCACCATACGGGCCACAAAAGGAAAGGCGGCGATTACCAGCGGAATCAGAGAGGCTATCGTTCCAATTCTGGTGCCAAACACGATTTGAGACAGGGGCACCGCCATAATCATTAAAATAAGGAAGGGGATGGAACGAAGGATGTTCACGACGAAATTAAGCACGGTCATCAGCGGCGCCGGCAGCTCCCGTATTCCGCCCCGCTCTCCCACCACGAGCAGGATGCCCAAAGGTAGGCCAATGACATAGGCAAAGAGGGTGCATAGTCCAGTGGAGTACAGCGTTTCATAGGTCTCCTTGGGAATTGTGGGAAGTACCTTAATTAAGGTTTCACTGAAAAAATCAGGCATGGTAATCAAGCACCTCCTCGTAATCCACATCCTGGCGGCCTTCAATGTAAGCGATGGCCCGGGCCGCCTGCAGGGGATCGTGAGGCAGTCCCAACAGCATAGAGCCGTAGGCCCGTCCCTCAATGTTTCGGGTGTCCGCTCCTAGGATATTCACCTTGATCCCCAGGTCCATGGCTAGGCTGGCGATTAGTGGCTCATAGGCGGTGCCGCCATTGAACACAAGCCGGATGACACGGCTGCCCACCAGCTGTGGAATTTCACCACCGGGCTGTCCGTCCCCGTGGCGGGGCAGAATCAGCTCCCGGGCTATGCTGCTCTTGGGATGGGTAAAGACCTCGCTAACACGGCCCATCTCCACAATGCGACTTTTGTCAATCACCGCCACCCGATGGCAGATCTGTTCGATTACTTTCATTTCATGAGTAATCACCACAACAGTGACTCCCATGGAACGGTTAATCTCCTGAATCAACGCCAGAATGGATCGGGTGGTGTTGGGGTCTAAGGCCGAGGTGGCCTCATCGCACAGAAGCACCTGGGGGCTGTTAGCCACCGCTCGGGCAATTGCCACCCGCTGCTTCTGCCCGCCGGAGAGCTGTGCAGGATAGGCCTTCGCCCGATCAGCCAGACCGACAATCTCCAAAAGCTCCATACCTCGCTTGGTGCGCTGCTCCCGGGACACGCCCTGCAACTCTAAAGGAAAACACACGTTGTCCAAAACCGTTCTTTGCATCAGCAGGTTGAAGCTCTGGAAAATCATGCCGATGGACTGTCTAGCCTTCCGCAAATCCGCACTTGATAGCGCTGTAAGCTCCTGCCCCGCCACCCGGACCATTCCTTGGGTTGGCTTTTCCAGCAGGTTGATGCAACGCACAAGGGTACTCTTTCCTGCACCGGACAAACCGATGATGCCAAATATTTCGCCTTTTTCTATGGAAAGGTCTATTTCGTTTAGAGCAGTGATCTCCCCCGAGCCAGTGCCAAAGACCTTGCTCATCCCTTCAATCTGTATAATTGCTTCCACAGGACGCTCCTCTCTCATCAAAAAAATCGCCCAATGATGAATTTTGCAAGTTCATCAAGGACGACGTTAAATCGTGTTACCACCTTGGTTCACGGCACCCTCACGGATACCGCCTCGGGGAGTACTAGCATACTCCTGTGCTATGACGGGCACCCCCGTCTTTGCCTAAGAACTCCCCTCAGCAAAGCCGCTCCAAGACCATGTTCAGCAGTCCCTTCCGCACCCCTTTTCACCAACCGGGGCTCTCTGATAGCGTATCTCACTGCATACTCTTCTTTTCATCGCGTTATTACGGTGTTCAATTTTTATTTAGCCTACCCCAATTATGTGAAATTGTCAAGACAATATTTTTCTGTAAAATTTTTTCTTTCATTTTATCCTGTTTTTCTCCGCCAATGGTGCAGGTTTTCCATCGCGCCTCCCCCCTTTATCGGCTTCCTGTTGTATTTTAGCCTCTATTTCCCCCCATTTTCATGTACATTGTGCACAAGTTTCCATGCCTATTCTTGTGAGAATTTGAAAAGCACATGTGCTTGCCTCCATCTTCCAATGATGTTATACTTGTTTCAGGGTAGAGTAACGAATCTACACCCTGCAAAATCCTTGCTGAGTGATGAGATGAAATTAGAAAGGATGTATCTTAACTATGAACGATTTTAGCTTTAACATTCTCCAGAAGTGCGAGTTTGGTATGGGCGCTCTGAAGAAACTTCCCGACATTCTGAAGGCCTGTGGCTCTGATAATGTTATGCTCATTTCCGACCGTGGCCTCGAAGCCATCGGCGGCGGCTCCCCCATGGACGTTGCCAAGGCAGCCGGCATTGTCGCTAAGTTCGGCGGCAGCATCACCGACTATGAAGGCGGCGGCAAGATCCCCGGCGATATCGATCCCCTGATCGCTATCCCCACCACCGCCGGCACCGGTTCCGAAGTGACTGTCTTCACCGTTATCACCGACGAATCCAGAAACTACAAGCTCACTGCTTTTGGTCCCCAGATCTCCCCCAAGTATGCAGTTCTGGATCCCGAGCTCATCATGACCGCTCCTCCCTCCATCGCTGCTGCCTGCGGCATTGACGCTTTCATCCACGCTATGGAAGCTTACATCAACACCGCTGCTACTCCCTTCACCGACGCTATGGGCGAGAAGGCCATGGAGCTCATCGGCAAGTATATCCGCCGTTTCGTGGCAAACCGTCAGGACAAGGAAGCTGCTTGCGCTATGATGGCAGCGTCCACCTTCGCCGGTGTTGCTTTCGCATTTGCTCGTCTGGGCAACATCCACGCTATGAGCCACCCCGTGTCCGCTTACTTCCACGTGGCACACGGCGTTGCCAACGCAGTGCTTATGCCCACCATCCTGGAGTACAATGCTCTTGCTGATCACGGCCGTTATGCCAAGATCTATGAGTATGTCACCGGCGTGAAGGCCGACGAGTGCTTCGAGCCCCTGGATCTGGTGGACGCTATCCGCGAGCTGAACAACGACATCGGCATCCCCGCCTGCCTGGCAGACGTGGGCGTCACCGAGGACAAGATCCCCGTGATGGCTATCGACGCAATGAAGAGCGGCAACGTCCTGGTGAACCCCAGAGCTACCACTCTGAAGGACATCGAGATGCTCTACAAGAAGGCTATGTACGTCTAATCCTTCTTCTAACCTTCACCAAAAAGATCGTGAGCCATGGCTCACGATCTTTTTTGCGTCATATACTACCACGGCTTCATTTGATCACAGATAAATTCATTGTAGGCTACGATATTCCCCCAGGGGCTATTTGCAGGTATGCACGTTCCCACTCAAAATGTTAAGCAACACCAAGTAACGATCTATTTCCCTACTTTTTTCTTTACCCAGAAATAAAACATGCTATACTGAACAAAAAGGAATCTTCAGCAAGCCAGCGTCTGGCTTCCGGGTCACAGTATGAAAGAGGTGTTTCACATTCCTGCAACATTTGATCTTCCTAGTCGTGAGCTTCGCGAGCGTCTCATTTTAGCGGGTATCCAGGAACTAAGCGCCCACGGCATTCAGGACTTCTCCGTAAGGCGGGTGGCCACTGCCTGCGGCGTCTCTAATGCCGCGCCATACAAACATTTTGAGGATAAAACCAGCTTTATAGCTGCCATTGTTTCCTATGTGAACAAGCAGTGGGAAGCCTGCATCCCTGATGTCGTTCAAAAATACCCTGACAATCTTCAGAAGCAGTTGACAGAAATATCAGTGCGCTATGTCCACTTTCTGGTGGAGAATTCCCATTTCCGCTCCATCCTGATGCTCAAGGACCCCACCTTTGACATGCATTTTTCCGATTTGCGCCATTCACTCAGCGCAACCTCTCAAAAGCTGGTCGCTGAGTACTGCAATCAAGTGGGAATGCCCCCTGAAGTTACTGCCTTCAAACTCTATGTGGTGCGATCCCTGATTTACGGGGCTGCCCTGATGTTTGATAATGGCGAGATGACTTATAATGAGGAAAATATTGATTACGTTCGACAGGCAATCAGCCGGGAGTTTACCCTGCCCTGATCCCCCTCGACCAAATCTCCTATTGACAAACTTTATTATAGTGATATAATTGCGGCAGGTTATCGGTGATAACCTGCCTTGTTTCGTTGTATTAGATATTACGTTTCGACAAAGAAACTGCACCAACTTTTGCCTTTTGGTCAAGATAGCTTTTCCAGCCGGCAATGCAACAAAACAAGCATCATTTTTGATATTTGGAGGTTTTCTTCTATGATTTTCGAAGCAATTGCCAAGCTCATTGCTGAGCACAACGACTGTGATGTAGCCGAAATTACCATGGACACCAGCTTTCAGGCCCTGGGCATCGACTCTCTGGATACCGTGGAACTGCTAATGAACCTGGAGGACACTATCGGCAAGGAAATCGAGCTGGACCAGAAGGTGGAAACCGTAGGTGATCTGGTGCGCTTCGTGGAGTCCAAGTGCCAGGGTTAAGCTATGATGCATTCTAAACTCTGCGACCTGCTGGGAATTCGGTATCCGGTTCTTCAGGGGGGCATGGCCTGGATTTCCGACGGAAAACTGGCAGCCGCCGTAGGTAACGGCGGCGGCATTGGCTTTATTGCTGCGGGCAATGCCCCCGGTAGCTACGTTAGGGAGCAGATCCGCATTGCTGCCTCCCTGACGGATAAGCCTTTTGGGGTGAATATCATGCTCCTAAGCCCCTTCGCCGATGAGGTGGCGAAGGTTGTGGTAGAGGAGAAAGTTCCCGTAGTCACCACTGGGGCAGGCAATCCCGCCAAGTACATAGGAGTGTGGAAGGAAGCGGGGATCAAGGTGATTCCCGTGGTTCCTTCTGTCTCCATGACCAAGCTGGTCACCAGAGCCGGCGCCGACGCCGTCATCGCTGAAGGCGGTGAGTCCGGCGGCCACATCGGTGAGCTCTCTACTCTGGCTCTGGTTCCCCAAGTCTGCGATGCCACCCATCTGCCCGTCATTGCCGCCGGCGGCATTGCCGACGGTCGTGGCATGGCGGCTTCTTTTATGCTTGGTGCCTGTGGCGTGCAGCTGGGCACCCGCTTCCTTGTGGCCGAGGAGTGTTCCGTCCACCCAAACTACAAGGAGAAAGTCCTTAAAGCGGGGGATATTGCCACCATTACCACTGGCAAACGACTGGGACATCCCGTTCGCAGCCTGAAAACCCCCTTCTCCCGCGCCTTGTTTCAGGCGGAGTATTCACAGATCTCCGACGAAGAGCTGGAGGCTATGGCCACCGGCGCCTTGGCGCTGGCCGCCCGGGACGGCGACCTGAAAAACGGCTGCTTCCTGGCCGGGCAGATTGCCGGTCTGGTGAATCGTCCCCAGCCCGCCGCCGAAATCATCCAAGAGCTCTGCCAAGAGGCAGAATCTCTCCTGAAGGGAGCTGCCACATGGGTCAGATAGCCTTCGTTTTCCCCGGTCAAGGTGCCCAGTTTCCCGGTATGGGCAAAAGCCTGTATGAGGGATCTCCCGCTGCCAGAGCCGTATTTGATCAGTTGGACGCAATCCGTCCCGGCACTTCGGAGCAGTGTTTTTCCGCTTCCCCTGAAGAGCTGGCAGAAACCCGGAATACCCAGCCCTGCCTCTTCGCCTGTGAGTTGGCCACCGCCTATGCCCTTCTAGACTTGGGCATTACGCCGGACATGGTTGCCGGTTTCTCCCTGGGAGAGCTGGCTGCCCTTACCGTATCGGGCGCGGTTTCCCTGGCGGACGGTTTTCGATTGGTCACCGCTCGAGGTGCCTTGATGCAGACCGATGCGGAGCAGGCTGATTCTGCCATGGCCGCCATCCTCAAGCTGGACAACGACACCGTGGAGGCCCTGTGCCGTCAATTCCCTCAGGTCTATCCCGTCAACTACAACTGCCCCGGACAGATCACCATCGCCTGCGCCAGTGAATCTCTGGCTCCCTTCTCCGCCGCGGTGAAGGAAGCCGGCGGTCGTGCTATGCCCCTGAAGGTGCGGGGCGGCTTTCATTCGATCTTTATGGAGAACGCTTCTCAGTCTTTCAATAAAGAGCTGGGGCAATACGTTTTGACAACGCCGCGCATCCCTCTCTACTCTAATTTCACCTCCCTGCCCTACGAGGGAGATTTTTCTGCACTGCTCTCTCAACAGATCCGCAATCCCGTCCGTTGGGAAGCCATTATACGCAATATGATTGCAGCCGGCACCGACACCTTCATCGAGGTCGGCCCTGGCAATGTCCTCACCGGACTCATCAAAAAAATTGCCCCAGAAGTTCGTACCCTGAACGTGTCTGAGTACGAGCATCTGGCAGGCATCAAGGAGGCAATCCAGTCATGCTGACAGGAAACACTGCCATCGTTACCGGGGGATCCCGGGGCATCGGCCGGGCCATTGCCCTGGAATTTGCCCGAGCCGGGGCCGATGTAGCCCTGCTTTATGCCTCCAGCGAGGCAGCCGCCCAAGCGGTGGTGGAAGAATGCCTCGCTATCGGTGTCCGCGCCGCCGCTTATCGCTGCGATGTGGCAGACTTTTCCGCCTGTAAGGAGGCTGTCGCTGCTGTCAAGGCCGACTTCGGCAAGGTGGATATCCTGGTGAACAATGCGGGCATCACCCGGGACGGTCTCATCGCAACCATGAAGGAAGCGGATTTTGCAGATGTTCTGGACACCAACCTCCGTGGCGCCTTCCACATGATCCGCCACTGCACCCCCCTGTTTATCCGGGCCAGGCGGGGCAAAATTATCAACATCTCCTCCGTCTCCGGCCTTCTGGGCAACGCCGGGCAGGCCAATTACTCCGCCTCAAAGGCCGGACTCATCGGCCTCACCAAGGCCACAGCCCGAGAGCTGGCAGCCAGAAACGTCACCTGCAACGCCGTGGCCCCCGGCTTTATTCAGACAGACATGACCCAAGATTTGGACACCGGGGCTAATCCCCTAGCTACCAACATCCCGTTAGGCCGTCTGGGTACGGCGGAGGATGTAGCCAAGACCGTCCTGTTTTTGGCCAGCAGTCACGCCGACTATATTACCGGCGAGGTCATCCGAGTAGACGGCGGCATGGCTATGTGAGTCGATGAACAAGGAAAGGATAACAAGCACATGAGAAGACGAGTTGTGGTCACCGGTATGGGGGTAGTCAGCCCCATCGGTAACGATATTGCCAGCTTTCGGGAGAGTCTCTTTGCCGGGCGCCATGGCATCGGCCCCATTACCCAGTTTGACACCAGTGAATACAAGGCGACCATAGGCGCGGAGGTCAAAAATTTCAGCGCCAGAGACTATATGGAAAACGCCGAGATGTTACGAAGCGATCCCAATTCCCACTTCGCCATCGCCGCCGCCTCTCAGGCTGTGGAGGATTCCGGTATCATTGGCACTCTGCCCCCCCAGCGCATCAGCGTCTATTTTGGCACGGGCATCGGCGGGATTCAGACCTTCACCGCCGAGGTAGATAAACTCCGTTCCAAGGGGCCGAGAAGAGTTTCTCCCTACTTTATCCCCATGATGATTGCCAACATGGCCTCGGGGATGATTGCCATTCGCTTTAACTGCCAGGGCGCAGCGCTCCCCGCTGTTACCGCCTGCGCCTCCGGCTCTAACGCCCTCGGAGAGGCCCTTCGAGCCATCCGCCACGGCTACACCGACGCCGTGATCGCCGGGGGCTGCGAAGCCTCTATCGCCGAATGCGGCGTGGCCGGCTTCATCAATATGCAGGCTCTCTCCGTAGCCCAGGATCCTGATGCCGCCTCCCTGCCCTTCGATGCCCGCCGGGGCGGCTTTGTCATCGGTGAGGGAGCAGGCGCTTTAATTCTAGAGGAATATGAGCACGCTCTGGCTCGGGGCGCTCATATTTACGGCGAGCTTTGCGGTTACGGCTCCACTTGCGATGCCTATCACGTCACAGCACCCCATCCAGAAGGGCTTGGTGCTGTGGCCGCCATGAAGGAAGCCTTGGCCGAGGCCGGCTATACATCAGAGACCCGGCTGTATATCAACGCCCACGGCACCGGCACGCCCCTCAACGATGCCATGGAGACTCGGGCCATCAAGACCCTGTTGGGTGAAGATCTGGCAAAGAGAACTCCCGTCAGCTCCACCAAATCCATGACGGGGCATATGTTGGGCGCAGCGGGAGCTGTGGAGGCCATTGCCTGCCTTCTGGCCCTGAATGAAAACCGCTTACCCCCCACGGTAGGCCTCCACAGCCCTGATCCCGAGCTGGATTTGGACTATGTGCCCCTTGTGGCAAGAGATGCGGAGATTGACATGGCCCTGTCCAATTCCCTTGGATTTGGTGGCCACAACGCCTGTCTTGCCTTCCGTAAGCTGTCAAAGTGAGGTGAACCCAATGGAAGAGACCAACATCAGAAGCTATGCGAAATTGATGCATGAGCTGGATCTTACCGGACTGGAGATCACCCAGGACGGAGCAACGCTCCGCCTGGAACGCAACCCGGCCCCTGCGCCCGAGGCCGCCATCCCCGCCATGGCTCCCGCTGCATCCCAGAAGCCTTCCACAGGTGCTTCCCAGGAGGTGCCAGGCGTTGTCAGCTTCCCCTCTCCCATGGTAGGGGTTTTCTATAGCTCTCCCGCCGAGAATCAACCTCCTTTTGTCTCCGTGGGTGACCACATTTCCAAAGGGGATATCCTTTGTGTCATCGAAGCCATGAAGCTGATGAATGAAATTGTATCCGACTACGACGGCGTCGTAGAGGAGGTCTGCGTCAGCAATCAGCAGGTGGTAGACTTTGGCCATGTGCTGTTTCGCATTCGAAAGGAGTCCCCATGAATCAGGAAGAACTGAAAGCCATTCTCCCCCATCGGGATAGCATGCTCCTCATACAGGAGGCCCGCTGCGAAGAGGATACCGCCTACGGCACGGTCCGCATCAGCGGCGACGAGTGGTTTCTGCAGGGACACTTTCCCGGCAATCCTGTGGTACCCGGGGTAATCCTCTGCGAAATGTTGGCCCAATCTGTTTGCGTGCTTTTAGGCAGCTCTCTGGAAAAGGATCAGCTCCCCATGTTCACCGGGCTGGATAAAGTTCGCTTCCGCACTCCTGTACGGCCCGGAGATACTTTCCAGACGGAATGCCGCATCACCAGAAAAAAGCACCCCTTCTATTTTGCTGAAGGCAAAGGCACGGTGGACGGAAATCTCTGCGTCCAGGCTAGCTTTTCCTTCGCCCTTACCTAAGGAGTGAGCCGGTGTTTTCAAAAATTCTCATTGCCAACCGAGGGGAGATCGCCGTCCGCATCATCCGCAGCTGTAAGGAGATGGGCATCTCCACCGTGGCAGTCTACTCCACGGCGGATGCCGAAGCCCTCCATGTGGCCCTGGCGGATCAGAGCTACTGCATCGGCGGCCCCGCCCTGGCGGACAGCTATTTAAACCAGGAGCGCATTATTAGTGCTGCCTTAGTCTCGGGCGCCCAGGCCATTCACCCCGGCTACGGTTTCCTGTCGGAAAACGCCCGCTTTGCCGCCCTGTGCCTGCGAAACGGCATTGCCTTTATCGGCCCCGCCGCAGAAACCATGGAGCGTCTGGGAGATAAGGAACGCCTGAAAGAGATCGCTGCCTGCGCCGGACTGCCGGTGATCCCCGGCTCTGCCATTCTGCCCACGGTAGATGCCGCCCTTACGGCTGCCGAAGTCATTGGGTATCCTGTCATGCTGAAAGCCCGCTCCGGCGGCGGTGGAAAAGGCATCCGCCTTGTCACCCGTCCGGAGGATATGTCCAATGCTTTCCATGCCGCTACCGCCGAGGGGCGCGCCTCCTTTGGCGACGGTGCTGTCTATTTGGAAAAGTATATCTTTCCCGCCCGACACATCGAAATGCAGATCATGGCTGATGAGACCGGGACGGTGGTCTGCCTGGGAGAGCGTGACTGTTCTATCCAGCGTAATCACCAAAAACTGGTAGAGGAATCACCCTCCCCCGCCGTATCTCCCGCCCTGCGGGAAGATATGACCCGGAGTATCATCACTGCCGTAAAAACCATCGGTTATCAGGGGCTAGGCACCCTGGAGTTTCTTCTGGATGCCGATGGAAATTACTATTTCATGGAGATGAATCTGCGCCTGCAGGTGGAGCATCCTGTCACAGAAGCTCTCACCGGCATTGATCTGGTGAAATGGCAGATTCGCATCGCTGCGGGGGTTCCTATCCACTTCACCCAGGACTCCATTCGTTTCTCCGGTGCCTCTATTGAGTGTCGCATCAACGCCAGAGCCCCAGGTAAAGTGGATTTCCTTCACATCCCCGGTGGCCCGTTTGTCCGATTCGATACCTATCTGGCCGTGGGCACGGAGATTTCTCCCATCTACGACCCCCTCATGGGCAAGCTCATTGTCCTGGCCGGCACCCGAGAGGAAGCCCTGCGCAAGCTGCAGGCGGCTCTGTGTGAGCTGGTGATTCAGGGAGTCCCCAACAACGTAGAGGAGCAGCTGGATATTGTAGGTGACGCCCGTTTTCAAAAAGGTGCCTACAGTCTGGATTTCTTCTCCCAGTCATGAGGTAACAATTTATGCCGACCTTTCCCTTTTTGCATAAACCAAAAAACACCCTGGAGCAGGGCGGGCGCACCTCTATTCCGCCTAAGGCAGATGAACACAATGCGGAGCTGACCCAACAGTGCCCCAACTGCCACAGGCAAACAGCTCTCACCCAGCTCTGGGATGATGCCTATGTCTGCGCCTGTGGCCACCACTTTCGCATCCGCGCCGCCCAGCGTCTGCGGCTGATGGCAGACCACGGCTCCTTTATCCCGGAATTTGACGGCCTGCGCAGCACCGATCCCCTTGGCTTCCCCGGCTATCAAAAAAAGTTGGAGATGACCCAGAGCCTCACCGGCGGTGAGGAGGCCATCCTCTGCGGCCGGATCACCATAGGCGGTGCTCCCTGTCTGATCTTCGCTATGGATCCCTATTTTATGATGGGCAGCATGGGCACCGTTGTGGGTGAAAAAGTCACCCGTACCTTCGAGCTGGCGACGAAGCTAGGCCTTCCCGTGGTGGGTTGCACCGTCTCCGGCGGGGCTAGGATGCAGGAGGGCATGCTCTCCCTCATGCAGATGGCTAAAACCAGCGCCGCCGTCAAACGCCACAGCAACGCCGGCCTTCTCTACCTCACCATTCTCACCGACCCCACTACCGGGGGCGTCATGGCCAGCTTTGCTATGGAGGGAGATATTATCCTGGCAGAGCCGGGTGCCACTGCAGGCTTTGCCGGGGCCCGGGTTATCGAGCAGACCACCCGCAAAAAGCTGCCCGCCGGATTCCAGACAGCGGAATTCCTCCTTGCCCACGGTTTTGTGGACGCCATTGTTCCCCGGAGCGAACAGCGGGAGGTCCTTGCCCGACTGCTTCGGATGCATCAGAGAGGAGGTATTACCCATGAGCAGCACCGCGTATGACCGCGTCAGGCTGGCCCGGGCCAATAACAGGCCCACAGGGCTTACCTATATTCAAAACCTATTTACTGATTTTTTGGAACTGCATGGCGACCGGGCTTATGGAGATGACCCCGCCATTGTGGGGGGTGTCGCCCTACTGCAAGGCCGCCCCGTAACAGTGATCGCCATTGAAAAGGGTCGCTCCGCCAAGGAGCGTATCCGCCGCAACTTTGGCGCACCCAACCCTGAAGGCTACCGAAAGGCCCTGCGC
>JAGFXS010000048.1 GCA_017861415.1 Bacillota bacterium | reverse complement strand
GGCCTTTCACACTTTCCCGAGCACCGAGTTCTGGAGCTTTTGCTGTTCTACTCCCGGCTTCAGGGAGATGTCAATCCCCTGGCCCATCGTTTGCTTGAGACCTTCGGCAGCCTTTCCGGGGTGCTGGATGCCGACGTGGCCCGGCTCATGGAGGTCCCCGGCGTGGGTGAGAATACCGCCGCCTTACTGAAACTCATCCCTGCGGTTTCTGCTAAATACCTTTCCAGCCGCATCAATTCAGAGATCATGATTATAGACAGCAGAGACATTGAAGAACTGTTTCGCCCGTATTTCTTCGGGGCAAAGAACGAGATGACCTATCTGGCAGCCCTCGACGGCAAAGGAAAGCTTTTGGGGGTGCGGAAAATCAGCGAGGGAATCCCCAATGCCACCGACATCACCACCCGGCAGGTGGCCGAAGCCACCCTTGCCCTCAACGCCACCGTCGTGATCTTAGCTCACAACCACATTAGCGGTATTGCAACCCCCTCCAACGCCGATCTCGTCTCTACCGCCTATTTACAGGACTTTTTGGGTAAAATGAGCGTATCCCTGCGGGATCATGTGATCATGGTGGACGGGGATATGGTTTCTCTCCGGGACAGCCGGTATCTACGGTAACAGAAAGGAGTCTTTATCGTGGCGGAATTCCAAGTTGTCAGCGAATATCAGCCTGCGGGCGACCAGCCCGGGGCCATCCGCAGCCTGGCCCATGGCCTTGATCTGGGACTGGACGAACAGACCCTTCTGGGTGTCACCGGCTCTGGCAAGACCTTTACCATGGCTAAGGTGATCGAGCAGGTCCAACGCCCCACCCTGGTGCTTGCCCACAACAAGACCTTAGCCGCCCAGCTCTGTGCAGAATTTAGGGAGTTCTTTCCCCACAACGCCGTGGAATATTTCGTCTCTTACTACGACTACTATCAGCCCGAGGCCTATATTCCCCACACGGACACCTTTATCGAAAAGGACAGCAGCATCAACGATGAGATTGAGCGGCTGCGTCACTCCGCCACCTCCTCCCTCTTCGAGCGGCGGGATGTGATTGTGGTGGCCTCTGTCTCCTGTATCTACGGTCTGGGAGATCCCATTGACTACAAAAGCATGGTGGTTTCCCTGCGGACAGGGCAGACACGAAGCCGGGATGATCTTCTGAAAAAGCTGGTGGAAATCCGATACGAACGCAACGACGTGGCCTTTGACCGAAATCGTTTCCGCGTCCGGGGCGATACCGTGGAGATTTTCCCTGTCTATGGGAAGGATCTAGCGATCCGCGTGGAGTTTTTCGGAGATGAGATCGACCGTATCAGCGAGGTGAATGTAGTCACTGGTACCCCGGTACGAATTTTAGACCATGTTGCCATTTATCCCGCCTCCCACTACGTTTCCACCCCGGAGAAAATGGCCGCCGCCGTACAGGAAATGTACCGGGAGATGGAAGAGCAGGTTGGTAAATTTGAGTCCGAGGGAAAGCTCATCGAGGCCCAGCGCATCAAGCAGCGCGTCATGTACGACATTGAAATGATACAGGAACTGGGCTTCTGCTCCGGGATTGAAAACTACAGCAGGGTGATCTCCGGTCGCCCCCCTGGTTCCCCGCCCATGACCCTGTTAGACTACTTCCCAGAGGATTTCCTTCTGTTCATTGATGAAAGCCATGTGACCCTTCCCCAAGTGCGGGCCATGTACGCGGGGGACAGGGCTAGGAAAGAAACCCTGGTGGAGTTCGGCTTCCGCCTCCCCTGCGCCTTCGACAACCGCCCCTTGAACTTTCAGGAGTTTAACGAGCGTATCCATCAAGTAATCTACGTCTCCGCCACCCCCAGCCCCTACGAACGCACCCGCTCCGGCCAAGTGGTGGAACAGCTGATCCGGCCTACGGGCCTGCTGGATCCCCAGGTGGAAATCCGCCCCGTGGAGGGTCAGGTGGACGACCTCATCGGAGAAATCAACCTTCGCATCGAGCGTCAGGAACGAGTACTGGTGACTGTCCTCACCAAACGTATGGCCGAGGATCTCACCACCTACCTGCAAAACTCCGGCATCCGGGTGCGGTACATGCATCATGATATCGACACCATCGAGCGCATGGAGATTATCCGCGACCTGCGTTTGGGTGAGTTTGACGTATTGGTGGGCATCAATCTTCTACGGGAGGGTCTTGACCTTCCCGAGGTCTCTTTGGTTGCCATTCTGGATGCCGACAAGGAGGGTTTCCTCCGCAGTGAAACCTCTCTCATCCAAACCATCGGCCGGGCCGCCCGGAACGCCCAGGGGCTTGTCATCATGTACGCGGACAAGGAGACCCCCTCCATGCAGGCTGCCCTCTCCGAGACTCGGCGCCGCCGCGAACTTCAGAATACCTTTAACCGCGAGCACGGCATCGTACCCCAGACGGTGATTAAGTCCATCCGTGATCTCATCGAAATCTCCCGGACTGCCGAGAGTACCTCCCGCTCCAGAGGCGAGGCCTATATGACAAAGAAAGAGCGGGATACCGCCATTGCGCGTCTGGAAAAGGAGATGCGGGAGGCCAGCCGCCGCCTGGAATTCGAATACGCCGCCGCCCTCCGGGACCAGATCATCGCCCTACGAAATCAGGAGGCACCGCAACAATGACGACAGACACGAAGCAAGCCGAAACGGGGAAGCGCACCTATCTCCCCCACCTCCAGGTACTCCTGGCCGGGGGACTTTGGGGTGGTATCGGTCTGTGGAGCCGAAATCTTGTTGCCGGAGGTCTTACCCCCTACTCCATTGTCCTGCTACGGAATCTGGGCGGGCTGATCCTGCTGGCAACGCTGTTTCTGTGTATAGACCGAAGGGTGTTCCGCATTCGCATCCGGCACTTGCCTTACTTTTTTGGCACGGGCATTGTCAGCGTCTTACTCTTTACCATCTGCTACTTCAGCTGTCAGCAGCTGGTCTCCTTGGCGGTAAGCGCCATCTTGCTCTATACAGCTCCCACCTTTGTTGTGATCCTTTCCGCCCTACTGTGGAAGGATAAGCTCACCAAGGGCAAGTGCGTTGCTCTGGGCCTTGCCTTCCTTGGCTGTACCTTTGTCAGCGGAGTCTGGGGCGGCAGCCTGAATGTCACCCCGCGCGGCTTTCTTCTGGGCCTGGGGGCAGGATTCTTCTACGCCCTGTACTCTATCTTCGGCCGCTACGCCTTGCGGTACTATTCCCCCTTCACCGTCACCTTTTACACCTTCCTCTTCGCAGGGGTCGGTGCACTGTGCGTCGCAAATCCCCTCCATGTGGTCGCCACAATTTCAAGCCCTCCCATGGTGTTCTTTGCTCTTGGCATGGTGGTATTTTCCACAGTACTGCCCTATTTGCTCTACACCAAAGGATTATCAAAGCTTGACAGCGGCAAGGCCTCTATTTTGGCCAGCACAGAGCCGGTGGTTGCCGCCTTGGTGGGCGTTCTCGCCTTTGGCGAACCCATGGGGCTTTCCATCCTGTTGGGCCTTGCCTGCATCCTTGTTTCCATCTATATCCTGCGCTAGGATTACAACCCTGCATTCATTTGAAATATTAGGAGTCTTTTACCATGCACAGCCATATTACCATACGAGGTGCCAGAGAAAACAACCTGAAGAATATTGATCTCACCATTCCCCGGGACAAGTTGGTGGTTCTCACAGGCCTCTCCGGCTCCGGAAAAACCAGCCTCGCCTTTGACACCATTTATGCCGAGGGGCAGCGGCGCTATGTGGAGTCCCTTTCCTCCTATGCCCGCATGTTTTTAGGCCAGATGGAAAAACCTGATGTAGATCAGATTGACGGGCTCTCCCCCGCCATTTCCATTGACCAGAAAACAACCAGTAAAAATCCCCGCTCCACCGTGGGAACGGTGACGGAGATCTATGACTACCTGCGCCTCCTTTGGGCCAGAGTCGGCGTCCCCCACTGCCCCAAATGCGGCAAGGAAATCCACCAGCAAACGGTGGATCAGATTGTCGATCAGGTGATGACCCTGGAGTCTGGAACCCGGATTCAAATTTTAGCTCCCGTTATCCGGGCCAGAAAGGGTGAGCACGCTAAAATCTTTGAGGACGCCAGGAAGTCTGGCTATGTCCGTTGCCGGGTGGATGGGAACCTCTATGAGCTTACAGAGGAAATCACCCTTGAAAAGAACAAAAAGCACAGCATTGAGATTGTGGTGGACCGTTTGGTCATCGGCGCGGAGATCGCACGGCGGCTCACAGACTCCGTGGAGACTGCCATCCACCTCGCCGGTGGCATGGTCATCGTGAATCTGGCCCAAACTGATGAGGATCTCCTCTTCTCCCAGAACTACGCTTGCCCTGACTGTGGCATCAGCATCGAGGAGTTAACCCCTCGGATGTTTTCCTTCAACAATCCCTTCGGTGCATGCCCCACTTGTATGGGTCTGGGGAGCCAACTAAAGGTAGATCCCGACCTCATCATCCCCAACCGGGAGATCTCTCTCTTGGACGGCGCCATTGCCGCCTCAGGCTGGCAGAACATCAAGGGAGACTCCATCTCCCGGATGTACTTTGACGCCCTGGCGAAGCAATATCATTTCAAGCTTACTACTCCGGTGAAGGAGCTGTCCCCCGAGGTGATGGACGTCATCCTCTACGGCACCAAAAAGGAGAAGCTTACCCTCACCTACGACCGAGCAAATGGAAAGGGCACCCTTTATCAGCCCTTTGAGGGCATTGTAAATAACTTAGAGCGCCGCTACCGTGAAACCCAGTCCGATTCCATGAAGCGGGATCTGGAGGACACCATGAGCCAGCGCCCCTGCCCGGACTGTCACGGCCGCCGCCTGAAAAAAGAATCCCTGTCTGTTACAGTGGGGGAGCTTGATATTGACACCTTCTGCCACAAATCCGTTACCGATGCCCTGGATTTCCTGTCCCAGCTCACCTTGAACCCCACCCAGGCTATGATTGCCCAGCGCATCTTAAAGGAGGCCAAGGAGCGTTTGGGGTTCCTCCAGAGTGTTGGACTGCAATACTTGACCCTTTCCCGGCAGGCTGGCAGCCTCTCCGGCGGCGAGAGCCAGCGGATCCGACTGGCCACTCAGATCGGTTCCTCCCTCATGGGGGTGCTCTATATTCTGGACGAGCCCTCTATCGGCCTCCATCAGCGGGACAATGACATGCTCCTGGCCACCATGAAGCGCTTACGGGATCTGGGCAACACCCTTCTGGTGGTGGAACACGACGAGGATACCATGCGGATGGCCGACTATATCGTGGATATCGGGCCAGGGGCGGGCATTCACGGCGGGTATGTGGTAGCCGAGGGTACTGCCCAGGAGATCATGGCTGTGCCGGAGTCTATTACCGGTCAGTACCTCTCCGGCGCCAGACGGATCCCTGTCCCCAAAACCCGGCGTTCGGGGAATGGTAAAGAGCTGGTGATCAAAGGGGCTGCGGAGAACAATCTGGCAGATATTGATGTAGTCTTTCCCTTAGGCACCTTTACCTGTGTCACGGGGGTTTCCGGCTCCGGCAAGTCCAGCCTGGTGAACGAAATCCTATTTAAAAAGCTAGCGGCGGATTTGAACCGCAGCAAAACCAGAGCAGGCCGTCATGAGGCCATTCTGGGAGAGGAACACCTAGACAAAATCATTAGCATCGATCAGTCACCCATCGGGCGCACCCCCCGTTCTAACCCCGCCACTTACACCGGTCTGTTCGGGGAGATCCGGGATCTCTTCGCCTCCACTCAGGATGCCAAGACCCGTGGCTACGGACCGGGACGGTTCTCCTTTAACGTCCGGGGCGGCCGCTGCGAAGCCTGTGCCGGCGACGGACTTCTGAAGATTGAAATGCACTTTTTGCCGGACATCTATGTCCCTTGCGAGGTCTGCAAGGGGAAACGCTACAACCGGGAAACCCTGGAGGTCAAATATAAGGGCAAAAGCATCCACGACGTACTGGAGATGACTGTAGAGGAAGGGCTTGACTTCTTCGAGCACCTCCCAAAACTCCGCCGGAAGCTTCAAACTCTTTTTGACGTGGGTTTGGGCTATGTGAAGATCGGGCAACCCTCCACCACCCTCTCCGGAGGAGAGGCCCAGCGGGTAAAGCTGGCCACGGAGCTGTCCAAACGCTCCACAGGCTCCACCATCTATATTCTGGACGAGCCCACAACAGGCCTGCATACTTTTGACGTACACAAGCTGCTGGAAGTGCTGGACCGCTTCGTTGCAGATGGCAACACCGTGGTGGTCATCGAGCATAATCTAGATGTCATCAAAACCGCCGATCATATCATCGACTTAGGTCCCGAGGGGGGCAGTCTGGGCGGGCACATCGTCTGCACAGGCACCCCCGAAGAAGTTGCCCTTTGCCCGGAGTCCTACACTGGTAAATACCTGAAAGAGGCCCTTTCAGCGAAATAAGAGCTGTAATCCCAGCACAAACCCACACCTTCTGGCATAGAATGCAACCATGGAGGTGTGGGATATGTCTCTTGTATCAGATTGCCTGATGGCCTTTTTTGCAGCGACGGGATTTCTAACTCTGCTCTGGCTTGCCTTTGGACGACTTCTGACACCCCCGCAGGGAACATCCCCCGCCGTTGTGCTGCTCCCTGCCCAAGGGGACGGGGATGAGCTGGATTTGGCTATTTCCCACCTTATTTGGCTTCAGGGGGGAAGGATCACTCGCTTTTCCATCGTCCTGGTGGACCTCGGCCTGACCGAACAGGGCCGCGCCCGGGTTCTGGCCCTGATGGAACGGGAGCCGACCCTTCGGTTCAGTTCCCCCGAGGGGCTACCCCAACTAATGAAAAAGGATGAATAGCCTATGGCGCAGTCTCCCTTGGAACTTGAGTACTTAGACGGCACCGTCTCTTCCGTTGTCTTTCGCAACGAAGAGAACGGCTATACCGTCCTGCGCCTTTCCCTAGAGGAGGCGGAGGAGGTTACCATAGTGGGCATCATGCCCGGCGCCGCTCCGGGGGAAGGGCTGGCCGTCCACGGTTCTTGGGAGCATCACGGCACTTACGGTCGTCAGCTGCGGGCCGAGATTGCCGAGCGTCGCCTTCCCGTGGGGGAGGAGGCCATCTATGTCTATCTGGCCTCCGGCGCCATCAAGGGGGTAGGGGCCGTCACGGCCCGCCGTCTGGTGGACACCTTCGGAGCCGATGTCCTCACTGTTATGGAGGAAAATCCAGACCTGCTGACGCAGATTCAAGGAATCACCCGGAAACGGGCACAGGCCATGGGAGACGCTCTCCGGGTTCAGCTGGCCATGCGCCGGCTTTTGGGCTTTCTTTCCGCCCACAACCTCCCCCTTCAAGCCGCCATCCCCCTTTACCGTCGCTTTGGAGACGGGGCGCTATCTGCTGTGCGGGACAACCCTTATCTTCTTACCCATGAGACCATCGGCGCAGCCTTTTCCGATGCGGACAGTTTGGCCCTGTCCTTAGGTTTGACGGAGGACAACCCGCTCCGGCTGAAGGCAGGTCTTCTCTATGAGCTGGGCTACAATGCGGAAAACGGCCACGTCTTTCTTCCCCGGCGAAAGCTTCTCCCCGCCACCGCACAGCTGTTGTCGGTCTCTATAGATCAACTCCCCGATGCGCTTGACGAGCTGTGCGAAATGGGCGAGGTGGTCTTTTCCCAGATTGCCGGGGAAGAGGCCTGCTACTTAACCCGTCTGTACGATTGCGAGTGTTACATTGCCGAAACCTTAAAGACCATGGCATCCCATGAACTTTATCCCCCGAAGGATTTGGATCGGGTTCTGCTTGACATCCAGGCCCGCCAAGGGATTCAATACGCCCCCCTGCAGGAGGAAGCCGTCCGCACCGCCGCCCGGCGGCAGCTGATGCTCCTCACCGGCGGCCCGGGCACAGGCAAGACCACCTCCCTTCGGGGTGTGCTTGCCCTTTTTGAGCATTTAAACCTGCGAACTGCTTTGGCTGCTCCCACAGGGCGCGCCGCCAAGCGCCTGTCAGAGACTTGCGCCGGTGCCGAGGCCTCCACCATCCACCGTCTGCTGGAAACCAAATACAATGCCCAAGAGGGCCGCCTTACCTTTGCCCACGATGAGGACAACCCTTTGGACGTGGACGCGGTGATCGTAGACGAAGCATCTATGGTGGATATTCCCCTGATGGGTGCCCTTTTAGCTGCCATCCGCCGGGACTGCCGTTTGCTTCTGGTAGGTGATCCCAATCAGCTCCCCTCCGTAGGCCCCGGAAACCTATTGTCAGACTTGCTCCGCTCCCAGCGGATTCCGGCATTGAGCCTCACGGAGATTTTCCGTCAGGCGGCCCAGTCGGCCATCATCCGCAACGCCCATGCGGTGAACCGGGGAGACGCTCCCGCCCTGCAAAATACCAACAGCGGGGATTTCTTTTTCCTCCGCCGCCAGTCACCTCAGACAGCCCTAGACACCATCGTGGAGCTCTGCTGCCGGCGCCTTCCGGAGAATATGGGCATCGCGCCGGAGCAGATTCAGGTACTCTCCCCCACCCGGAAGGGTGCCTGTGGCACCGCCTCCTTGAACCGCGCCCTCCAGCAGGCAGTGAACCCCCCCGCACCGGACAAGGCTGAGCGCACCTTCGGAGAGCATCTCTTCCGCAAGGGCGACCGAGTGATGCAGGTGAGGAATAACTACGATCTCATGTGGCAGGATCGAGCCGCGCGGGAATTTGGCATGGGTATTTTCAATGGCGATATCGGCCAGATTGAGACCATTGACCAGAAAAGCAATGTAGTTACCGTGGACTTCGACGGACACCTGGCGGAGTACACCCCGGATCTTCTCCACCAGCTGGAACTGGCCTATGCCGTCACCGTTCACAAATCCCAGGGCAGCGAGTACCGGGCTGTCATTCTCTCCGCCGTGGAGGCCGCCCCCATGCTCCTCACCCGGAGCGTCCTTTACACCGCCATCACACGGGCGAGGGAGCTGCTGATCCTAGTCGGGGACGACGATCTTGTCATGCATATGGCTCAAAACGACCGCCCCTCCCGCCGGTACAGCGGCCTGCGCGCCCGGCTGAGCCGAGACGACGCCTAGAAGAAAAATGTTCAAATGTGAAAAATTTTTCTCCAAAAAACAGACGAAATAATGAACTTTATTCAGGCGAATGGTATCTCTCATCAAGCGCTATGTTCGCAATTAGGATTCAAGGGAGCGGTCTATTTAGACCGCCCCCTTTTTTATTTAGCGCACGCTTCGTGGCCGTCCCTAAACCGGGCTTGCCATTAATATGGGAATATAACCGGCCTTGCCGTCTTTAATTATGCGAGAAGGGCCAATCTTCTTGGTTTTCCCATTTGAAAACTTTATTGGGCAAAGGCGGATCATTATCAGAACGTTATAAGAGAGCTCTGCCGATGCTTACATAGAGTTCATTTGTCAGGAA
>JAGFXS010000130.1 GCA_017861415.1 Bacillota bacterium | reverse complement strand
AGAGCCAGCATAATACGCGCCAGCTCGCCTCCCGATGCTACCTTATGTATGGGCTTTAATTCCTCGCCCACATTGGCGGACATGAAAAAAGAAATCTTGTCCATGCCAGTCTGATCCAAGGGAGGCTCTCCGTTTTTCGGCTCAAACTCCACCTGGAAGCGTACCTTGGGCATGTCCAGCTGGCGCAGCTCCTCCTGAATCTTTTCACGCATGGCTTCCGCCGCGCAGCGTCTGGCTTCCGAAAGGGTGGCCGCCCGCCCCATGGCCTGGGCCAATGTCTTTTCGTATTGCTGCTCCAAACGGGCCAACTTGTCACCGGATAGCTCAATGCTGTCCAGCTCTTCCCGGCAGCGTTCCAGATAGCGGAGCATCTCCTCCGTGGTGCCGCCGTACTTCTTTTTCAGTCGATAAAGCATATCCAGTCGGGTCTCTACCTGATCCAGTTCTCCCGGCGATGCATCAAATCGATCCCTCAGATCCCTGAGGTTCTCAGCCAAATCCTGGGCACTGTACCGCAGTTCCGCCAGGGCGTCAGCCATCGTGGCCATCTCACCAGCTAGCCGGGACACAGTGGTCATCGCCCCCTCTGCTTCCCCCAAAAGGTCAACGGCACCGGCCCGATTCTCATCCCCAAACAGGGCCTGATAGGCCTCCTCCGCAGCATCCACGAGCTTACCGCTGTTGCGCAATAGATCACGGCGCTCCACGAGGGTTTCGTCCTCTCCGAGCATTAATCCCGCCCGCTCCAGCTCACTGATCTGAAACCGCAGGGTATCCATCCGCCGGGATTTCTCTCCCTCGTCCATATGGAGGGCGTCCATCTCCCGGCGTATTTGGGTCATCTGCCCATAGGTCTGCTGGTACTCCTCTAATTGGGGGCCAAGCCCGCCAAAGCTGTCCAGATACGCCAGATGGCTTTCGTCATCCAAAAGCTGCTGACTGTCGTGCTGTCCGTGGATGTTGATAAGCTGACGCCCCAGCAACCGAAGCTGCACCACGGTACAGGGGAGCCCCCCTACACGGCAGAGGTTCTTCCCGTCGGCCATGATCTGACGGGTCACCAATAGCTCCCCGTTTTCGTCGGGTTCGATGCCCATCTCCCCAAACCAGGGCAGGGTTGGCAGATTGCGGAACAGACCGCTCACCAGCGCGCTTCGCTCCCCCGTCCGGATCAAATCCCGGCTGGTTCTCTCTCCCATCAGGGCACTGATGGCGTCCAGCACGATGGATTTACCCGCGCCGGTTTCACCCGTCAGTACGTTCAGCCCTACCTGAAAGGAGATATCCACAGACTCAATGAGGGCAATATTCTCTATGTGAAGCAGGGAAAGCACCGTGCCTCATCTCCTTCTTCAATCCCGCTCCAGCAGCTTGTGCAGCTCCTTGCACAATTCCTGGGCGGCTTCACTGCTGCGCATAATCAGCAAGGCTGTATCGTCCCCCGCTAGGCTTCCTACCATATCCGGCAGTTGCATGCCGTCCAAAGCGGCGGCAGCACCGTTACCCAGACCAGGCATGGTCTTGATCACCACAATGTTCTGGGCAGCCTCAAAAGATGTAACGCTTTCCCGGAATATTGTGTGGAGCCGATTTGCTAGGTTCAGGGAGGTCTTACGCTCGCTCACCGAGTAGCGGTATGTGCCTCCAGAGGTAAGCTCCTTCACTAAATGGAGCTCTTTGATATCTCTGGAGATGGTGGCCTGGGTGGAGGTCATCCCCCGGGCGCGGAGTTCTTCCAGAAGCTGATCTTGGGTTTCAATATCATTTTCTTGGATAATATTCAAAATTTCTGCTTGGCGGCGCACCTTCATGGGCGAGTCCTCCGTTCCAGTTTTTGATTGATGATTTCGTAGAAATTTTGCGAGGTGAGTTTTACAAGACGCAGATACCGCCGTGAGCGGCTAATTTCCACCGTATCTCCGGAAAACAGCTTAAAGGCTTTTCCCCCGTCCACAGAAAGGTAGGCTGTCTTTCGACTCTGCTGGGGCACCGTCACATTGATGGTCCGATTCCGGTCCAACACCAGAGCCTTAGCCTGAAGCATATGGGCGCTGATAGGGGTTATCAGTATATTTTCCGCCGTGGGCTCCACAACAGGGCCGCCTGCCGAAAGAGAATACGCCGTGGAACCCGTGGGTGTGGCGACAATCACGCCGTCGCCGTACATGTTACAGATCAAAGCTCTGTCCCCGTAGATATCCAGATCAATTACCCTGGCCACAGCTCCCTTGGTAATGACCGCATCATTGAGGGCAATACTGCGGAACAATGTTCGACCTTCGCGAATCACCTTTACATCCAGAAGCATGCGATTTTCCACCACATACTCCCCGCGCAGAAGCCTTGTCAGCGCCTCAAGGTTTTCCTGTTCCACCTCCGCCATAAATCCCACACTGCCCATATTGACGCCGATGACAGGAACGTCAAAGGCACTGGCATCCCGTGCGGCATGGAGAATGGTGCCGTCTCCGCCGAAACAGACCAGCATGTCCGCCTGTGGCAGCTCGCTTTTTAGATCCATAGTGGGTACATCTGGGTTAAATTCCCCTAGCATGTTTCGGTCAACCGCAAAGGGAAAGCAATAGACCGTATCACCCCCCGCCTCACGCAGGATGCGATCCGCCTCCTTGGCAATCACCAGGCCTTTGTCTCGAAATGGATTGGGGCAAAGTATAATTCTCATTGGCGTTCCCTCACAAACTTTCATGGGATTCTTCCACCAGCGCCTTCAAGTCTCCCTCGTAAGGGGCCTGTTTCCGGATTGCAAGGTGGCCTAGGTACTCGATGTTACCTTCTGGGCCACGCACAGGTGAATACGTGATGTTATTGACAAAAAAACCGCTTTCAGCGGCATGAAGCAAAAACCGCTCCAACACCTCCAGGTGAACCGCTGGATCGCGAACCACACCTTTTTTCCCGATTTTATCTTTTCCAGCCTCAAACTGAGGCTTTATCAGACAGACCACCTGTCCCTCCTCGCGGAGGAGTGGCCGCAGGGCTGGGAGAATCAGCTTTAGGGAGATAAATGATACGTCCACGGTAGCAAAATCTAAGGGGTCCGGGATTTGCTCCGCTGTTAGGTACCGCACATTCGTTCGTTCCATAGAGACTACTCGAGGATCGTTCCGCAGACTCCAGGCAAGCTGGCCATAACCCACATCTACGGCGTAAACCTTGGCAGCACCGCGACTTAGCATACAGTCCGTAAAACCGCCGGTGGATGCTCCGGCATCAATGGCGATGGCACCGACCAAATCTATACCAAAGTAATCCAGCGCCTTTTCCAGCTTCAGTCCGCCGGCAGTTCCAGCTTTGTCCACTCTCTTACCGTCTACAAAGACCTGCCCTGCCATGATCACCGCCTGGGCCTTCTGGCGGCTTTCAAAATAGCCTTGCTCCACTAAGAGCACATCCAAACGTTTTTTATCTGCCATAGCGGATCACCTCCAGTCCTCGCTGCGTCAGGGAGTCGGAATCCAACCCGCAGAGGGTGCGTAGCTCTTCTACGGTCCCGTGGGTGACGAAACCGTCTCCGCAATTGCAAAGGGCTGCTCTCTTAACCGTGACACCACGCTGCACCAATCGGCTCAATATTCGCTCCCCTACGCAGCCCCCGGCAGCCGTTTCCTCCGCCACCAGCAGGCGTCCA
>JAGFXS010000129.1 GCA_017861415.1 Bacillota bacterium | reverse complement strand
CTGCAATCCTTTCGCCCTTATGGGGGCCGGCCTTCACCTGTGCCTCGAAGTAAATGATCTGCGCGGAATCGGCCCCAATCTCCTCGAGATACAGGTCCTCCGAGGGGTTTTGGGGGGCAGCGTCCAACAGTTTCGTGACGGTTCCTTTGTAGTTTCCGCTTCCGTCCTCCACAAAGAGGTTCAGGTGTTTGGCGGCTACTCGATTGCCCACCACGATGGCCAGGGCCGATAGTATCACCACCAGCCCCCATACAATCAAGCCTCTCCCGGATTCGCGGCTCTTGCCCCGGCGTTTCCTCTGATCCAATCCTATCCCAACCTTTCCCGGGCCAGAGCCCATAGCACATGTCTATCCTCGCGCAATAGTATAAAACACCAAAGGGTAAAATCCAGTCCATACGACAGTTTACTTATTTTTGGAAAGGAACAAGCCCTGCTCCGGTTATTGGAGCAGGGCTTGTGGTAATCAAAACATCTTCTTTTTGTTCTTGCGGGCCGCCTCAGACTTCTTGCGCCGCTTGACGCTGGGGCTTTCATAGTGCTCTCTTTTCCGCACTTCCGCCAGGACTCCGGACTTTGCACAGCTACGCTTAAACCGCTTCAGCGCGCTCTCCAGAGACTCGTTTTCTTTCAGATGAACTTCTGACAATTACTTTCCCTCCCTCCGAAGTGAGAGGTCTTCTCCCTCACCAAAGGGCCATAATCATGGCTTTAACATTCACATTATATGCAATCTTGATGGTTTTGTCAAGCCATACACGCTAAAACAGAGGGCCCTGTCTCTGTTTATTGCCTTTAGCCTCATGCCTTGGGTTTCAAAATTAGGTTCACCAGCTTGTTTGGCACGAGAATGGTCTTCACCAGTTCCATGCCTTCCAGCTGTTTGGAGAGTTTTTCATCAACGGCGATAGCCGCAAGAACAGCCTCCTGACTGCTGTCCAGTGGCATCAACACCGTGCCCTTGAGCTTGCCGCCCACCTGAACTGCCAGAGTCACCTCTGCATCAATGGTCTTCGCCAGATCAAACTTAGGCCAGGGAGCCACGGTGGCCAGACCCTTACAGCCCAACTGCTCCCAGAGTTCCTCGGACATATGGGGGGCAAAGGGGGCCAGGAGCAGCAATAGGGCCTGCATGTCCGCCCGATTCAGTCCTCGCTCATAGAATTCGTTCACCAGCGTCATCAGGGCGGCAATGGCGGTATTGAACTTCATAGCCTCAATATCGTCGCTCACCTTCTTGATGGTCTTGTGGATGGAAGCCTCGTTTTCCGGACTGTAGGCGGCTCCGGGTTTCACTCTCTCCATCAGGTTCCAGACTCGGTCTAAGAAGCGCTTACAGCCCTTCACCGCGTTGTCCGACCAAGCTGCGGTCTTCTCAAAGTCGCCGATGAACATGATATAGGTGCGCATGGTGTCTGCACCGTACTGGTTTACCACATCCGTGGGGTTCACCACGTTGCCCAGAGATTTGGACATCTTCTCGCCGCCCTCACCCAGGATCATCCCGTGGCTGGTACGCTTGGCATAGGGCTCGGAATAGGGCACCACACCGATGTCATACAGGAACTTATGCCAGAAGCGAGAGTAGAGCAGGTGTAGGGTGGTGTGCTCCATGCCGCCGTTGTACCAGTCCACCATGCCCCAGTAGTCAAGACGCTCTTTGGATGCCAGTGCCTTGTCGTTTTGGGGATCCATATACCGCAGGAAGTACCAGGAGGAGCCTGCCCATTGAGGCATGGTATCTGTCTCGCGCTGGGCGGGGCCATCGCAGTGGGGGCAGGTGGTCTCCACCCAATCCCGCAGCTTGGAGAGGGGGCTTTCTCCGGTCTGGGTAGGTTCGTAGCTCTCCACCTCGGGCAGCAGCAGGGGCAGTTGATCCTCAGGTAGGGGCACCCAACCACACTTAGGACAGGTCACCATGGGAATGGGCTCACCCCAGTACCGCTGACGGGAGAACACCCAGTCCCGAAGCTTGAAGTTCACCTTGGGGGTTCCGATCCCCTTCTCCTCCAGCCACTTGGTGATGGCGGGAATTGCCTCTCGCACGGTCATGCCGTCCAAGAAACCTGAGTTTGTCATGATACCGGTGTCGTCCTTCGAGGTAAAGGGGGCTTCCTCTACATTGCCGCCCTTCACAACCTCAACAATGTCGCAACCGAAGGCTTTCGCAAACGCCCAGTCGCGGTCATCGTGGCCGGGCACCGCCATAATAGCGCCGGTGCCGTAGGAGACCAGGACATAGTCGGAAATGAAGATGGGAATCTCCTTGCCATTCACCGGATTAATAGCAGCCACACCAGAGAGCTTTACGCCGGTCTTATCTTTGGCTAGCTCTGTACGCTCAAAATCAGACTTCCGGGCGGCGGCATCCACATAGGCTGACACCTCGTCCCAGTTCCCGATGGCACCCTTCCAGCCGGACACCATTGGGTGCTCCGGCGCTAAGACCATATAGGTGGCGCCAAAAAGAGTATCGGGTCTGGTGGTGTACACAAGCAGCTCGTCCTCGCCGTGGGTGGTCTTGAAGATGACTTCTGCCCCCTCGGAGCGGCCGATCCAGTTCTTCTGCTGGAGCTTTACCCGCTCGATGAAGTCTAAGTCATCCAAATCGTCAATGAGGCGCTGGGCGTAGGCGGTGATCTTCAGCATCCACTGGCTCTTGTCCTTCCGAACCACGGGGGCGCTGCAGCGTTCGCAGACTCCGTTTACCACCTCTTCGTTGGCCAGAACGCACAGACAGCTGGTACACCAGTTCACAGGCATGGAGGTCTTATACGCCAAGCCATGCTCATAGAGCTTCAGGAATATCCACTGTGTCCACTTATAGTAGCTGGGATCGGTGGTGTCAACCTCCCGGCTCCAGTCGAAGGAATACCCCAAGCGTTGGAGCTGTCCGCGGAAGTTTTCCACATTGCTTTTTGTCACCTTGGCGGGGTGGACGTGGTTTTTTATGGCAAAATTCTCCGTAGGTAGTCCGAAGGCGTCATAACCCATGGGGAAGAGGACGTTATACCCCTCCATCCGGCGCTTTCTTGCCACAGTGTCCATGGCGGTGTAGGGCCGGGTATGTCCCACGTGGAGACCCTGCCCCGACGGATACGGAAACTCCACCAGAGCGTAGAATTTGGGGGCCTCACCGCCGTCTGCGGTCTTATAGCAATCCGCCTCCTGCCAGCGCTGCTGCCACTTCTTTTCTATTCTGTCAAATTCGTATTTCACGACGCTTCACACTTTCTTTCTCTTAGCCTTATTTTTCACTATATCATATATAGGGAAGAAAACAAGACCTTCTTCATTCCCTGGGCAAGATTTCAGAGAGATCGATCTCCTTGGCGTCAGCCCAGAGCCGGTCCAGGGAATAGAAATCCCTGGCCTCTTCAGAGAACAAGTGGAGGACCACATCACCGTAGTCCTGCAGGATCCAGGTGCCGCCCCGGTGCCCCTCGATGCGCAGGGGCGGGAGTTCAACTTCCTTCATAGACAGTTCGCAAGCGTCTGCCAATGCCTTTAGCTGCGGGGCGGAGCTACCGGTGCAGATGACAAAATAGTCGGCCAGGGAGGTCACACTCTCCGTCTCCAGCACTAAAATTCGCTTACCTTTTTTTGAATCTAAAACCGTTGCAAGGCGTATCGCCATTTCTTTTGGTGTCACGGGTTTCCTTCATCCTTTCTATAAGCCGCCGAGGCGGCAATCATCATCGTGTTTGTCAGGCTGCCGCTTCCTCTTGGCCTGTTGTGGGCTGCTCCGGGGTCGGCTGCTCCGGCGTAGTTGG
>JAGFXS010000128.1 GCA_017861415.1 Bacillota bacterium | reverse complement strand
CTGCTGACTAACATATTGTCCGGAATCGGGAGTTTCCAGTTTGTAGTGGAGTCTACGGGTCAGGTGATGTTGTCTCGGATGGGCTATGGCCTGGTAACCATGGGCTCTATCGGCGTTGCCGTGGTGGTCTATGGGGTGCTGATTGTGCTCCTGCGGGCCATCACCAAAGATGACCTGTCCCTGATGCCCAAGGGAGATAAGATTGCCGCAATCCTGCGGCTGAAGGATTAATCATGACAGAAGGGGTTTATCCTCATAGGCAGGCAAATAGAGCATGTTTCGGCTCCATCTGCCCCGATAGGGGCGAAAAGCTGCCGGGGTTGGGGATTCCCGACGAAAAAATCAACATTTTTTCAAAGGTTTCAATGAAAAAATGACAAGTTTATTCTTGTAGAGAAGGAAAACATATGGTAAATTTTATACAGAAGGATTGTTATACGATATCCGATCTGGAGGAGATTGTCCGGTTGCTCCGTGCGCCGGGGGGCTGCCCGTGGGATCGGGAGCAGACCCACCAGAGCATTCGACGCAACTTTATTGAGGAGGCATACGAGGTGGCGGAAGCCATCGACGAAGGACATGCCGGCCATCTGAAGGAAGAGCTGGGGGATGTACTGCTTCAAGTACTGTTTCACACCAGGATTGAGGAGGAGGCAGGTGTCTTTTCTCTCAATGATGTTGCGGATACCGTCAGCAAGAAGCTGATTTTTCGTCATCCCCACGTCTTTGGTGATGTAAAGGCTGAGGGAAGCGACGAGGTTCTGGCCAACTGGGAGGAGCTAAAGAGACAGGAAAAAGGACAGGCTACTCATTCTGATGCGCTCAACAGTGTGGCCCGAAGTCTGCCTGCCCTGTGGCGGGCGGAAAAGATTCAGGGGAAGGCAAAGAAAGCCGGGTTTGACTGGCCCTCCATCGACGGGGCCATGGATAAGCTGGGGGAAGAGCTTGGAGAACTTCAGGAAGCCGTTCTTGAAAACAGCAATACCCGGGAAGAATTGGGGGATCTGCTGTTTGCGGCGGTAAACGTGGCGCGATTTCTCTCCATTGACCCGGAGGAGGCCCTTCACCAGGCCTCAGAAAAGTTTACCCAACGCTTTAGCAAGGTGGAAGAGGCTGCGGCAGCCCGGGGTCGGGCCATGGAAGAGCTCAGTCTTCCACAGCTGGACGAGCTGTGGGATACGGTAAAAGCAAAAGACAAGCAAGAGACAAGCAGAGATACTTGAGAAAAATGAGAAAAGGGAAGTGAATCTATGAACAAAGCAGAGCTGATTATGGCGGTGGCGGAAGAGACAGGGCTCTCTCGTAAGGACGTAGAGCTGGGACTCAATGCAACCATCAAGGCAATCTCCGGGGCATTGGCAAAGGAAGAGAAGGTCCAGATCGTGGGCTTTGGTTCCTTTGAGACCAAGCACCGGGCAGAGAGAATGGGGCGCAATCCCCGTACCAAGGAAGAAGTTCTGATCCCCGCCACAAAGATCCCCGTCTTCAAGGTAGGCAAAGCCCTGAAGGACGCGGTGGCTGAGTAAACAAGAATCGTACGGCAAAAGCGGCTGCAAGAGGAGTGGTTCTCCTCCTGTGCAGCCGTTTTTTCTTTATGAACCTTGGACGCAACAGAGTAACTTTTGAACTGCGGACGGAAGGGCTGCCTCCAGATACAAAGAAATCCCCCGTGACTTTTAGTAGTCACGGGGGATTATTGCAGGCTTATACCAGCTTTGCGCCGGCGGGGATGGCATCGTCCAGCATGAGAAGGGTCAGGGCCTCCTCACCTTTTTCCGTGCGGGTGGCGGAGATGATCATACCGCAGGATTCCTGTCCCATCATCTTCCGGGGGGGCAGATTCACAATGGCCACCAGAGTCTTGCCCACGAGATCCTCAGGCTGATACCATTTGGCAATGCCTGAGAGAATCTGGCGGTCGGTACCGGTACCGTCGTCCAGGGTGAATTTTAAAAGACGGTCACTCTTCTTCACCCGCTCACAGGCCTTGACCTTCACTACCCGGAAATCGCTCTTGGTGAAGGTTTCAAAGTCCACGTGCTCTGTGGCAAAAGGCTCCAGCTCCAAGTCAGGCTGGGCGGCGCGGCGAGCGGCCTCAGCGGCCTCCTCCAGAGCGGCAAGCTCAGCCGCCGGGTCAATCCGGGGGAAGATGGCCTCACCACGGGCGATGCGAACCGCGGAGGGGAGGAGTCCGGTAGTTCCGGCGGCTTCCCAGGTGGTCACAGAAGGCTCTGCGCCGATCTGAGAGAAGATCTTGGCGGCTGCGTCGGGGATCACCGGGGAGAGGAGGATAGCGCAGAGACGAATGGAATCCAATAAGTTATACATGACGGTGGCAAGACGTGGCTTTCCGGCGTCATCTTTGGCTAGGTTCCAGGGTGCGGTCTCGTCAATGTACTTATTTGCACGAGAGATGACAGCCAGCACTTCAGAGAGGGCGGACTGGAAAGCAAATTTCTCCATTTGGACCTCGTATTTGTCCCGAAGACCCCCTGCCATGGTAAGAAGCTCCTGATCCATGGGGTCAGCCAGACGGACGTCGGCATCGGGGAGGGTGCCACCAAAGTATTTATCCACCATGGCCGTGGTACGGGAGACCAGGTTCCCTAAGTCATTGGCCAAATCCACATTGATTCGGTTGATGAGCAGGTCGTTGGAGAAGGCACCGTCGGAGCCGAAGGGGAAGTCCCGCAGGAGGAAGTAACGCAGGGCGTCGGCGCCATAGCGATCCGCCAGGATCACGGGATCCACCACGTTACCCTTGGATTTGGACATTTTGCCGCCCCCCAGGAGGAGCCAGCCGTGGCCGAAAACCTTCTTGGGCAAAGGAAGGTCCAAGCTCATGAGCATGGCGGGCCAAATGATGGAATGAAAGCGAACGATCTCCTTGCCTACGAAGTGCACATCAGCGGGCCAGAACTTGTCCAAATCATGGTATTGGTCATTCATATAGCCTAGTGCGGTGATGTAGTTGGACAGGGCATCCACCCATACATAGACCACGTGGCCGGGGTCGAAGTCCACGGGCACACCCCAGGTGAAGGAGGTGCGGGAAACGCAGAGGTCCTCCAGGCCAGGTTTAATGAAGTTGTTTACCATCTCGTTGACCCGGGAGCGGGGCTCTAAGAAATCGGTGTTCTCCAGAAGGTCCTGCACCCGGTCGGCATACTTGCCAAGCCGGAAAAAGTAGGCCTCCTCCTCGGCAGGGACAACGTCCCGGCCACAGTCGGGGCATTTGCCGTCCTTCAGCTGGGAATCGGTCCAGAAGCTTTCACAGGGCGTACAGTAGAGGCCCTTATAGGCACTTTTGTAGATATCCCCGTTCTCATACATCTTTTTGAAGATCTTCTGAATGGCCGACACATGATAGGAATCCGTGGTGCGGATGAAGCGGTCATAGGAGATGTTCATGAGCTTCCACAGATCCAGAATACCGCCCTCGCCGGTGACAATATTGTCCACAAACTGTTGGGGGGTGACACCGCACTCCCGGGCGCGGGTCTCAATCTTCTG
>JAGFXS010000127.1 GCA_017861415.1 Bacillota bacterium | reverse complement strand
CCGGAGGGACAGATGGTTTCCTGGCTTCGCCAGACCAAAACCCTTCTGGTATACTCCGGTCGCGGCCCGGGAGACGGGAAGCGGGCTGTCACCAATTATAAAACCATCCAGTCCAGCGGCACCTACAGCCTTTTGGATATTTCCTTGGAAACCGGACGGAAGAATCAGATCCGGGTGCATATGAAGGATCTGGGCACCCCCGTAACCGGGGATAAAAAATACGCTGCCCGGAACAATCCGTTAGGGCGGGTGGGCCTGCACGCCGGACAACTTACGCTTACCCACCCACGTACCGGTGCGCAGCTTTCCCTCACCTCCCGCCTGCCTCAGAGCTTTCTGAAAATCACCGCTCCCCGATGAGCACAAAAAATCCGAGCTGCCCCATTAACAGGGCGTTGCTCGGATTTTTTTGTTTTTGCGCGTCCTTTCCCTAAATTTTATGGATGGCCCGTTATATGATCATAGTGTTGCGAATGCACTATCATACCCAAAACGAGGGGGTCCTAGCATGCCAATTAAAAGCACCCATCTGGCCCTGCGTTTGCTGTGCATCCCTATCATGCTGGTGCTGATTGTGGTGACCCATAGCCTTCGGGTACCCAACCCGATCCTACTTCTCATCATACCAGTGGTTTATTTTATCAGCGGGCTTCCCATTCTGGCCTACACCCTATATGATTCCCTCCACGAAATGGTGAATACAACAGAAATTGCCCGATCTGCCACGGTCTGCCTGTCCCTGACCGCCATTATTCTCCTCACCGGTCACTTCCAGGTCAAGAACCAAGCGCATCTCACCAATATGGAACAGCGCAATAAAACCCTGTTTCATATGGCCTCCACCGATAAGCTCACCGGTGCCGCCAACCGCCACGGCTTTTTTGACCTGGCAAACACGGCATATGAGAACAGCATCGAGCTTCACAGTCCTTTAGCGGCGCTGTTTATTGATGTGGATCATTTCAAGATGGTCAACGACACCTGGGGTCACAGTTTTGGCGATCAGGTTCTGATGCGGCTCTCCGAGGTCATCAACTCTTGTCTGCGAGGTAGCGACCTCTGCTGCCGCTACGGCGGGGAGGAGTTTTTAGTTCTCCTACTCCACTCCGACTGCACCGTAGCCTGCACCGTAGCCGAGCGCATCATGGAAAAGGTACGTAGCCTCCGTTTTCCGGACTGCCCCAATTTCCGTTTTACGGTGAGCATCGGCATTGCCGCCGGGGTTCCCTCCGATCAGCAATGCTTGGAAGATTTCATCAACGGCGCCGACTGCGCCATGTATCAGGCTAAAAAATCCGGTCGAGACCGGTCTGTCCTGCGCATGGTGATGGATGGCGTCAATACACCTCAGTGAAAAAACAGAAGACCGGCAGCTATGCTGCCGGTCTTCTTCATTCCCTATAGTCATACCTCATCCAGCGGTGCAACCCCTTTAGGGTAAATCACCAGAAGCATTCCTTCCTCCACAGTAATGGTACTGGGCACCCCCGTAAAGGCATTGCTGACCCCTCTGGGATAGGTATTCTTCATCGTGGCAGCATCCAGCCTATATTGGAGCCCCTGTTCCGTCACCCCCAGGGCAATATCCGTGTAGGCAAACGCAGAGATCAGGCCCACGGCCTCGGACGGGAAAGAAATTTTACCGTTCTTTAAAATGGTGCTGACTTGATCCGCTCCATAAAGAAAACCCCTAGCCCCCGCCTCCGCTATAAAAGCGAGACACTGGAGGTTTGCCATGGTGTGATCAAAGCGCCCCCCTGTCCCGCCATAGATGTGAAAACGGCGAAAGCCCTGCTGAAGGCCTACCAAAATGGCCGCCAACATGTCCGTATGATCCTTCTCCCGGGGAAGTCGGACCACATGATCCCCCTGTGGGGGCGTATCCAGGGAGTCAAAGTCCCCTATGATTAAATCGGCAGAAATCCCTCGTGCTTCCAACCTGGAATAACCACCGTCCGCCGCAATGACAAAGTCCCCCGGGGCAGGCTGCGGGAAGTCTCCAAAATCCTCTCCCGCCCCGAAGACATAACAGTTTCCTGCCCTCATTCTATCTAACCTCCTGAGGCAAAGGCAGGCGCAATCCGCCCTGGACCGCGCCTGCACCTCTTCTCATCATTGGAGTCAACTATAGACCCCTTAAAATATACTGTCATCCTCTGTCTCGCCAAATCCGCCCACCAGCTGGGCGAAGGCGTGCATGTCCAGTTCAGATTTCCAGCGGAGAACCAGCTCCTGATATGCCTCGGGTGTCATATCCTCCCCCTGCGCCATATTCAGAAGAGCACCTGAGAGGGCAGCCAGACCACTAAGGCCGAAGGAGGCACCCGTCAGTCCTGAAAAGTCTGTGGTTCCGGCACTGAACCCGGAAACAGTGGGGACGTTCAGATCCTGACCCATATAGCCCATAACTTTTTTAATGTAATTTTGGGTTTCGGGAAAGGGTGGTATGCCGCCGTACTTCTGTACGTTGCCGCTGCCGGCATTGTAGGCCGCCAGCGCCAGGGTCACATCTCCGTCGTAGCGCTGCAACATCCCGGAAAGGTAGTGGGCGCCGCCCATGATATTTTGCTCGGGATCCAGGGGATTTAACACACCCAATCCTGCCGCCGTGGCAGGCATCAGCTGCATGACACCCTGGGCGCCTGCAGCGGAAACCGCACTAGGATTAAAACCTGACTCCGCCTTGGCCACCGCCTTGAGGAGATTCACCGGTATCTGATAACGCTCCGCCGCCCGCTGAAAAATCTCGTCCATATCCGTGGCGGGGAGCCTCGCCCCGGCGCTCTGAATGGCGGCGGCAAAGCTACTCCCAGAGGGGGCCTGGCCGCTCCCCCGGACTGCGGCCAGATCACGCAGCCTTATATTATCTGTGGCGCTGATCATACTCATCGCCCCCTTCTCTTCGGTAACATAACCTTATCCGATTCCGCCGTATCTGTCAAGAAATGTTCGCAACAACCCACCTTTTTATGCAGGCCCCTCCTCAGATTCCGACTCAGAAAGAAGCACCCGGTCATCATCTAGAGCCTTGCCCGCACCCAGGCGGAAGCGCTCCAGCAGATCCCCAACCGTCAGTCCTTCCCGCTCGGGGCCACGGATATCCAACACAATGGCGCCGCCGTCCATCATCAGGGTGCGATTGCCCATGTCCAGGGCGTTTTTCATGTTGTGGGTGACCATGAGGCAGGTAATCTTCCGGTCAGACACGATCTCCCGGGTCAGCCGGAGGATGTTCTCTGCAGCGGCAGGATCCAGGGCCGCCGTGTGCTCATCCAGCAGGAGGAGCTTGGGGGTAATTACCGTCGCCATAAGCAGAGTCATGGCTTGGCGCTGTCCGCCGGAGAGAAGTCCCACGGGCTGCTTCATTCGATCCTCCAGACCCATATTCAACAGGGCAAGATAATCCCGCAGTTTTGCCCGCTCCTTATTGCTGATCCCCCGTAGGGCAAACCCCCGCTTCTGCTCTGCACAGAGCGCAGCCAGCGCCAGGTTTTCCTCGATGGTCATCCGGGGCGCGGTGCCACGCAGGGGATCCTGAAACATGCGACCGATAGTTCGGCTGCGCTTATGCTCGGGAAGAAAGGTAATGTCCTCCCCATCCAGATAAATGCTGCCGTCATCCACAAAGAAGCTCCCGGCGATGGCGTTAAACAGCGTGGATTTTCCGGCACCGTTAGAGCCCACCACCGTGGCAAAATCTCCCGCATCCAGAGTCAAGGAAAGCCCGTCAATGGCACACTTTTCGTTCACGGTGCCTCGATTAAAGATTTTTTTAATTGCTTCTACGCGCAGCATCTCAAACCGCTCCTTTCTTTCGCCGCCGGTATGCTGCCTTCTGCCGCTGAAGGGCGGCGAAGCTGCGCATGGCGGGCAGGGCGATGGCAAAGCCAACGATGATGGCGGAAATGAGCTTCAGCGCTGCCGCGTTGATGTTGGCCTGGAGGGCTAGGGCCATAATGAAGCGGTAGACGATGCTGCCGCCAAACACCGCCAAGACGCAGCGAAGCATGCCGCTCTTGCCGAAGAGCGTCTCGCCGATGATAAGGCTCGCCAGAGCGATGGTCACCATGCCGGTACCCAGGTTGATGTCGGCGGATTTCTGATACTGAACCAGCAGGGCACCTGAGAGGGCGGTCATGGCATTGGCCACGCACAGGCCCAC
>JAGFXS010000047.1 GCA_017861415.1 Bacillota bacterium | reverse complement strand
TACACCATCAATGAAGACACCAAAGAAAAAGGAGAATTTAATTATGGCAAAAATGTATTATGAGAAGGATTGTGACCTCAGCAAACTGGACGGCAAGACCGTCGCCATCATCGGCTACGGCTCTCAGGGGCATGCACATGCTCTAAACCTCCGTGACTCCGGCGTGAAGGTGGTCGTGGGCCTGCGTCCCGGCGGCAAGTCCTGGCCTCTGGCTGAGCGTGACGGCTTCCCCGTGATGGCCGTTTCCGAGGCCACCAAGACTTCCGATATCATTATGATCCTCATCAATGACGAGGCCCAGGGGGATATGTACAAGACCGACATCGCTCCCTACCTTACCGAAGGTAAGGCCATTGCCTTTGCCCACGGCTTCAATATCCGCTATCAGCAGATCGTGCCCCCCGCTAACGTGGACGTATTCCTGGCTGCCCCCAAGGGCCCCGGCCACACTGTTCGCTCTCAGTACACCGCCGGCAAGGGTGTGCCCTGTCTGGTAGCGGTGGAGCAGAACGCCACCGGCAAAGCTTATGACATTGCCCTGGCCTACATCGCCGGCATCGGCGGCGCCCGGGCCGGTGTCCTGGAAACCACTATGAACGAGGAGACCGAGACCGACCTCTTCGGCGAGCAGACCGTCCTCTGCGGCGGTCTGGTGGATCTCATGCGCTGTGGCTTTGAGACCCTGGTAGAAGCCGGCTACGCCCCCGAAAATGCCTACTTTGAGTGCATCCACGAGGTGAAGCTCATTGTGGACCTCATCAACAAGGGCGGCGTGGCAGCCATGAACTTCTCCATCTCTGACACTGCAGAGTACGGTGAATATGTCTCCGGCCCCCGGGTTCTGCCCTATGAAGAGACGAAGAAGAACATGAAGGCAGTGCTCAACGACATCCAGGATGGCACCTTTGCCGGCAAGTGGATCGCCGAGAATAAGAACGGCCGTACCTTCCTGAATTCCAAGCGTGCCGCTCTTTCTAAACACCCCATGGAAGTGGTGGGCCGTGAGCTTCGCGAGCATATGCTCTGGAAGAACGACGCCGATCTGGATACCGCATCCACCTGATATAGCGTTTCTGGGCCTGAGAGACACCCGTTGCCTCTCAGGCCCGTATGGAAGCCGTTTGTTCTCCATAGTAAAGTCTGCCGACGGGCCATCCGTTGATTATGGGCGGAGGAGGAACGATTTCCATACGGTCAGTGAAGACTACAAGACTCCAAATTAGTACATCAGGAGGTCAATGCCATGCGTTCCGATCAAATCAAAAAGGGTGTGGAGAGAGCGCCTAACCGCAGCCTGCTCTATGCCTTGGGTCTTACGGAAGAAGAACTCAGCCGCCCACTGGTGGGTGTGGTAAATTCCTATAATGAAATTGTCCCCGGACATATGAACCTGGATAAGATAACCGAGGCGGTGAAGGCCGGTGTCCGGGCCGCGGGGGGGACTCCCATTGAGTTTCCCGCCATCGCCGTCTGCGATGGAATCGCCATGGGTCACGAGGGTATGCGCTATTCCTTGGTGACTCGCGACCTCATCGCCGATTCCACCGAGGCCATGGTTATGGCTCATCAGTTCGACGGATTGGTAATGGTTCCCAACTGCGATAAAAACGTCCCTGGTCTTCTCATGGCGGCGGCACGGCTGAATATCCCCACGATTTTCTGCTCCGGTGGCCCCATGCTCTCCGGCAAGATGCAGAGCGGGAAGGAGAGCTGCCTGTCCGACATGTTTGAGGCAGTGGGCGCTTACAAGGCAGGCACCATTGATGAGGATGAGGTTCAGAGCTATGCGGAAAGCTGCTGCCCCACTTGCGGCTCCTGCTCCGGCATGTATACGGCCAACTCAATGAACTGCCTCACTGAGGCCATTGGCATGGCGCTGCCCGGCAACGGCACCATCCCCGCCGTGTATTCCGCACGGCTTCGCCTGGCCAAAGAGACGGGGATGCAGATTATGGAACTCATTAAGCGGGACATCAAGCCCCGGGATATCATGACTCCGGCAGCCCTGCATAATGCAGAAACCGTAGACATGGCATTGGGCTGTTCCACTAACACCATGTTGCATCTGCCCGCCATCGCCCATGAGGCAGGGGCACCCATCAGCCTGAAGGGGGCCAATGAGATCAGCGCCAAGACCCCCAATCTCTGCCATCTGGCCCCTGCTGGTAGTACTTTTATTGAGGATCTGGATATGGCGGGTGGCGTGTACGCCGTGATGAAGGAGCTTAGTAAGCGTGGGCTCCTGGATGAGGATGCTCTCACTGCCACTGGCCGCACGGTGAGGGAGAACCTGGAAAAAGTGCAGAACCGAAATCCAGAAGTGATTCGTCCCATTGAGAACCCCTATTCCGAGACAGGCGGCATCGCTGTCCTCACGGGCAACCTGGCTCCCGACGGCTGTGTGGTGAAGCGTTCTGCAGTCGCGCCGGAGATGTTGAAGCATCAGGGGCCCGCTCGGGTCTTTGATTCCGAGGAAGAGGCCATCGTGGCCATCTACGGGAAGAAAATCAAGGCCGGGGACGTGGTGGTCATTCGCTATGAAGGACCCCGAGGTGGCCCCGGCATGCGGGAGATGCTCAACCCCACCTCCGCCATCTGCGGTATGGGCCTGGGTGAGTCCGTGGCCCTCATCACCGACGGGCGCTTTTCAGGCGCCACCCGCGGCGCGGCCATCGGCCATGTCAGTCCTGAGGCTGCGGCAGGGGGCACCATCGGCTTAGTGGAGGAAGGAGACATCATTGCGATTGATATCAACAATTGTACGGTGGAACTCCTTGTGGATGATGACCAGCTGGAGCGTCGCCGCGCCATATGGCAGGCACCGCAGCCCCGGGTGAAAACCGGCTATCTGGCCCGCTACGCCAAGATGGTATCCTCTGCGGACAAGGGCGCGATCCTGGATATCTAATATTAGAACGAAGCGACCCGCAGCGGCCGTGGAAGGAGATAGAAGTCATGCTGGATATCAAAATCACTAAGACCACCGCACCGAGGGAAAAACCCCAGGGCAAGCTGGGCTTCGGCAAAGTCTTTACCGATCACATGTTTATCATGGACTACACAGCTGGCCGGGGTTGGCACGATCCCCGCATCGTCCCCTACGGTGATCTGACCCTGTCACCAGCTTGTATGGTGTTTCACTATGGACAGGAAATGTTTGAAGGACTCAAGGCTTACAAGGGTGTGGATGGTAGCAGCTATCTCTTCCGTCCGGATATGAACGCGAAGCGAACGAATGCCACGAATGATCGTTTGTGCATCCCCCAGGTTTCCGAAGAAGATTATGTGCAGGCTATCCGTGCCTTAGTACAGGTGGAAGAGGACTGGATTCCCACTGACCCAGGCACCTCGCTGTACATCCGCCCTTTTATCATTGCCACGGAGCCTTATCTGGGTGTGGATATCTCCAAGAATTTTCTATTCATGGTCATATTGTCTCCCAGCGGCGCTTACTACGAAAGCGGCCTGGCCCCTGTTAGTATCTGGATTGAGGACGATTACGTTCGGGCAGTGAAGGGCGGCATGGGTGCAGCTAAGACCGGCGGCAACTACGCCGCCAGCCTGGCCGCACAGGTGAAGGCTCACGACGAGGGCTATGCCCAGGTGTTGTGGCTAGACGGCGTAGAGCGCAAATATGTGGAAGAAGTCGGGGCGATGAACATCTTCTTCAAGATTGACGGCACCATTGTTACGCCTCAGCTCAACGGCAGCATTCTCCCCGGTATCACCCGAAATTCCGTCCTCGCGCTCTGTCAGGAGTGGGGCCTTCCCACCGAAGAACGTCTCATCTCTGTGGATGAGCTGCTGGAGGCCCAGAAATCCGGGAAGCTGGAGGAGGTCTTCGGCACCGGTACCGCTGCTGTTATCTCCCCTGTGGGCAAGCTGCGGTATAAGGATGACGTAATGGTCATCGGCAGCGGAGAAATTGGCCAGCTTAGCCAAAAGCTTTATGACACCGTAACCGGCATTCAGCTGGGCAAGCTGGATGATAAGTTTGGGTGGAGAGTCAAAGTCTGACAAGTTAAATTGCCTGACAAGGGGGCGAGGGATTGCACCGTATCTATTCAAGGTTACTGCTCTATAGCGGCATTGGGGAAGAGAGTATTTTAGGGCAGCTGGCAGAGGTGTTCCGGGCCTGGGAGGAGGATTCCCAGCCGGAGACCGTTCTGCGGCGGCGAGTTTTGACCCAGGTGAAAAGGCTTTTGGATCTGGCCACAGAGAATGGGTTTGATGAGAATCTGTGGCACAACTATCTCAGCTTTTTGCTCATGACCACGGAGAACTCCTTTAGTCTCACCTGCGAGCGGATGGGCCGCCAGGGCGGCTCTGTGGAGCACTTTGCCCTACAGGACTGCCAAACCTTTATGGAGCTGTTTCAGTTTGACTTCGGCCCCATAGAAAAGGCGCTGAACCTGGACTGCTTCTCCATTTTGCAGAACTACCACGCCATCCCCAAAAAGGAGCGGCGGTACAACAAAACGGTGAGTGAACAGGTGCAGAAATTGTCCCAGCTGCTGGGTTCGGCGACTTCGGGAAACAACTTTTTCCGAAATCTTACCGATTATTACCGGGATGTGGGAGTTGGCCTCTTTGGATCCAACCGCGCCTTCCGTATTCAGACGGGTGAGGATGGGCTTGCTTTTCTTCCCATCAATAACACCGATGGCATCCGTCTCGTGGATTTGGTGGGCTACGAATTGCAAAAGGAGCGTCTCCGCTACAATACCGAGGCATTTTTAGAGGGCCGCCCTGCCAATAATGTTCTCCTGTATGGAGACAGCGGCACGGGGAAATCCTCCAGCGTCAAGGCGCTGATTAACGAGTATTATGATCGCGGTTTGCGGATGATTGAGCTATATAAGCACCAGTTCACCGCACTTTCACAGGTGATTGCCGCTGTGAAAAACCGAAACTACCGCTTCGTCATCCTCATCGATGATCTGTCCTTTGAGGAGGATGAGGTGGAATACAAATTCTTAAAGGCCGTCATCGAGGGCGGGGTGGAGACCCGGCCAGAAAATCTTCTCCTTTACGCTACCTCCAACCGGCGGCATCTCATCCGCGAAACTTGGAAAGATCGGGGTGACATGGAGTTTAACGGGGAGATTCACCGGTCTGACACGGTGGAGGAAAAGCTGTCCCTCTCCAGCCGCTTTGGGATGCAGATTAATTACAGCACCCCTAGCCGGGAAGAATTCAAGACTATTGTCCGGACGCTGGCAAAGCGCCAGGGTATTTCTATCTCTGAGGAGGATCTACTGGCGGAGGCCAACAAATGGGAGCTGCGCCATGGGGGTATCTCAGGGCGGACAGCCCAACAATTTATCAATTATCTGGCAGGAGAACGGTAAAGGGTATCTCCTTAACCCTTGACAAAAGACAGGGGCTTCGCTATGATAATGGCTGAGATATCAATGTCGGCATAAAGAGCCGCATCATAAGTGAAATTGCGTTTGTATGAGGACAGGCGGTCGGAACCACCGGCTCCAGAGAGCTGCTGTTTGCTGGAAAGCAGTGCCGGAACTGACAGGCGAATCCCCTCAGAGCAGACCGGCTGAAACGCCCGAAGGGGACGTAGTAAGCGGGTCCGGTAGGCACCGTTACTGGCCGGCGGGAGATGCCCGCGTAAAGTGGCCGCCACCCGGCGGCAATGAGAGTGGTACCGCGGAGCACAGTCTTCGTCTCTTATAGTAAGAGGCGGAGACTGTTTTTCACTCGCCGGAAAAGGAGTAGTTACTATGGTCACACTGGATAAAATCTACCATGCAGCCTTCGTGCTCAAGGGCGTTGCCCGGAGAACCGACCTCATTGAGGCGGTCAATCTGGGAGCCAACGCGCAGATTTTCTTGAAGACGGAAAATTTGCAGAAGACCGGCAGCTTCAAGCTGCGGGGTGCCTACTATAAAATCAGTCAGCTCTCAGAGGAGCAGAAGCGCGCAGGGATCATCGCCTGCAGCGCAGGAAACCACGCCCAGGGCGTGGCCTTGGCCGCTACCGAAATGGGTATCCGCAGCGTGGTCTGCATGCCCGATGGAGCGCCCATCAGTAAGGTGGAGGCCACAAAGCGCCTGGGGGCCGAGGTGGTCTTGGTGCAGGGAACCTATGACGAGGCCTACGCCCATGCCTGCAAGCTTCAGGCGGAGACAGGGGCCACCTTCATCCATCCCTTTGATGACGATGAGGTGATCGCCGGCCAGGGCACCATTGGCCTTGAGATATTAGAGCAGCTGGCGGATGTGGAGGCGGTGCTGGTTCCCATCGGCGGCGGCGGACTGATCTCTGGGGTGGCCTACGCCATTAAAAACTTAAATCCGAGAATCAAAGTATATGGTGTTCAGGCGGCTATGGCTCCTAGTATGCTTCGGAGCTGGGAGCAGGGCTCTGCCGTTACCCTAGATGGAGTGCCCACCTTTGCCGACGGCATCGCCGTGAAGCATCCCGGTGACATCACCTTCCCCATGGTGCAGGAATATGTGGACGACATTGTCTGCGTTACTGAGGACGAAATTGCCGCCGCAATCCTAGCTTTGATTGAGAAGCAGAAGCTTATTGCAGAAGGCGCAGGGGCTGTAGGCGTCGCCGCGGCGCTCTTCGATAAGCTGCCCATTAAGGGACAGAAGGTGGTCTGTCTGGTATCCGGCGGAAATATTGATGTGAATATCCTTTCACGGGTGATCACCCGCGGACTTGTCACCAGCGGGCGGAACGCTACTTTGCAGATCGCCCTGGAGGATAAGCCCGGTCAACTGCTGGGAGTCAGCCAGATCATCTCCCGTTGCGGTGGCAATGTGGTGAGCGTACACCACGAACGGGGTGACGCTAACATGGCCATAGCCAGCTGCTTTTTGACTATCGGCATGGAAACCCGGGATTTTGATCAGATTAATCAAATCAAGCATGAGCTTTCCAGCGCGGGCTTCCATATTGTCCGCTTTATGTAATCATATAAACAGTCAACGCTGCTGAATATAAAGGAGGAACTACAGATGAAGGCAATCCAAACACAAAAGGCCCCCGCCGCCATTGGCCCCTATTCCCAGGGGATTGATCTGGGTCATATGGTCTACACATCGGGACAGATTCCAGTAAACCCCCAAACCGGGGAAATTCCCGCCACCATTGAAGAACAGACTGCTCAGGCATTGAATAATGCAAAGGCCGTCCTGGAGGCCGCCGGCCTGTCCATGGACAACGTGGTAAAGACTCTGGTGTTTCTCTCCGACCTAGGGGAATTTGCCGCAATGAATGAGGTATACGCGTCCTTCTTCCAGCAGCCCTACCCTGCCAGAAGCTGCGTGCAAGTGGCGGCCATCCCCAAAGGGGCAAAAGTGGAGATTGAGTGCATTGCTGTGCGCTGATGGGATGTCCGCTGGCTGGGTTTATAAAATTAAAACTAAGCAGCATAGTATTAAATAATAAAAGGCACCCCGTCAGGCTATGGCGCTGACGGGGTGCTTTTCTTAAACGGCAGTTTAAAGTAGTTTTCGCATGTAATAACGGTCATAGCCGTACTCTTGGATTCTATGGGTGATTTCATAGCCAAGGTACTGGTAGAGGTCGATGGAGTGCTGATACTTTACATGGGTATAGAGGCGGCATTCCTGTTTACCCTGGCTGCGCATATAGTCCTCGCTGAAAGCAATCAAGGCTTGGCCAATGCCGCGGCCACGAACAGCGGTTCGGGTGGCCAGAACATCCAGCCACATATAATCCTCTCCCGGTGCATCCTTTAGGAGAACCACACCCACCGGAAGATCATCCGCAATGGCAACAAACAGAGGGTGGTTCTGAAGGGCAGCATGATAGTCCTCCAGCATGGGGCCGGGTGTCAGCCCGATCAGTGGGATGTAGGGCGAGAAGGCTTCGTTGACACAGCTTACTACAGCCGATTCGTCCCCTGGAACAGCAGCTCGAATTTCCATCTTACGTCAGTCCTTTCTGCAATCAATATAGATGTGCCAGTGCGGATGCCCATAAAAGGCGAGGGAATTAATCCTTTTTACGATGCTCAAAGCTATCCCGGAGTATCTTCAAAATGTGAGGATGGGCAATGGACTGCAGAGAGGGAAAGGCTCTCAGCAGGCGGCGATGGCTCCGCGGAAGCTGCGCAAGGCTCAGGCGGAAACTCTCTCGACGCTCTTCAAGACGGCTTATCAGCTGCTCGCGGCGTTCCTCCAGGTGCTCTTTGTATTCCGACAGGCGCTCCTTGCTCTGCTTTTGCCGCTCTAAAAGCTCCAGAGTAGAATCGCTAATTTTCTCCCCGAGACGATTGGACAGGTGATGAATTTCCTGAGAGAGGCTATCCAGTTGAACTAAATAGCGGAACATCTTGGTGACGGATGCCACGGTTGCCCACAGATCCACAATCAAGCCCGCCGAGAGTATGGACAGAAGGATGGCCTGTAGCCACAAGGGAAGAAAGGCGATCAGGGAAATGAAGAATGGATGCAGCAACTGCACTACGAAGACACAGGCAAACCCCCAGAGGAGGGAGAATCGCAGGCAGACATAGGGACCCAGATGGAAAGGCTCCTGAGAATAATCCCACCAGCGGGCATGGAACAGCTTTTCCAGAAGAAAGCCAGTGAAAAACTCCAATATGCTGGTAAGGATCAGTGAAGCGAAAAAGAGGAGTAATCCGTTTTCTTGAAAGGGCGACAGCAGAAGAATGACCGCCATGACCCCGAAGCCGTAAATGGGGCATAAGGGACCATTCAGAAAGCCGCGGTTGACAAATCTGCCTGTTATGACGGCGTGATAGGAAACCTCTGCACACCAGCCTAAGAAAGCATAGCAGTAAAACAGCAGAATTCCTTCACAAAACACGGCATAGGTCATCAAATCCCTCCCTGGTAACTAGCGGCTGAAAGGAAAAATGCCCCGGGGGAGCAAAACTTTCACTTGACCCATTATACTGCCGCCAGGCGGGAATGAACAGGGGTAATTATGTCTGGAAAATGAATTTTAATTGAGAGTCCTCAATTTTCCTTCACGCCTCTTGACATCGGATATACAAAGTGGTAGAGTAGCTTTAGCACTCGAGAACATCGAGTGCTAAAGCTAGGGGGGGAAGGAAATGGAACTGTCCGACCGCAAGAAGAAAATCCTGCGTGCCGTAGTTGAGAACTACATTCAGACGGCGGAACCTGTCGGTTCTAAGACCATCATGGAAACCAGCGGGCTGAAGGTGTCTTCCGCTACCATTCGCAATGAGATGGCGGAGCTGGAGTCTATGGGTCTCCTAGAGCAGCCCCACACATCCGCCGGACGAATTCCCTCACCCCTAGGCTATCGAATCTATGTGAACGAGCTGATGGAAGAACACCGCCTGACTATGCAGGAAACCCAGAGCATGAATGAAGCCCTGCATTTAAAAATCCGGGAGATGGATCAGGTGATGACTGAGGCTGGGAAGGTGATCTCACAAATCACCCGCTATCCCACGTTTGCTCTAACAAGAGGTAGTGCTAAAGTAAGTATCAGCCGTTTTGAATTATTGTCCATAGAGCAGGACAGTTTTATTGTGGTGGTTCTCACCAACACCCAGGCGGCGCGAACTAAGCTGCTGCGACTGCCGGAAGCCCTCTCCGATCTGCAGCTGCCATTGCTGAATACATTATTAAACTCATCATTTACAGGAAAAACCCTGGATGAGATGCCCCACGAGCT
>JAGFXS010000126.1 GCA_017861415.1 Bacillota bacterium | reverse complement strand
CGAAGCCAGAGAGCATCAAAAGCTGCTTGTACTGCTGAGGAGACTGAGGCAGGGCATAAAAGGTGCCGGGATGAACCCGTGATGGCACCAGATAGTCCCGTGCGCCTTCGGGGGTGGATTTGGTGAGCATGGGGGTCTCTATTTCATAGAAACCAGCTTCGTCAAAGTAGTCTCTTGCTACCTTGGATACCTGATGCCGGGTGCGAATGGCCTGCTGCATGGTGGGCCGGCGGAGATCCAAGTAGCGGTAGGTGAGGCGCAGCATGTCATTGGCCTGCACGTTATCTAAAATCTCGAAAGGTGGGGTTTCGGAACGGGCCAGAAGGCGCAGCTCCGTGACGTAGAGCTCTACCTCACCGGTGGGTATTTCCGGGTTTTTGGATTCCCGCTCCCGCAGGGTCCCACGGGCCGCCACTACATACTCCGACCGGAGATCAGCGGCCTTATCAAAAACCTCACGGGGGGTATCTTGGTCGAAGGAAAGCTGCAGGATGCCGCTGCGGTCCCGCAGATCAGCAAAAATGAGACCGCCTAAATTTCTCTGCCGCTGAATCCAGCCGCAGACGCTGATTTCCCGGCCGGCGTCTGATAAGCGCCAGGTGCCGCAATAGCCGCTGCGGCGAAAGCCTTGCATGGTGTCTGTCATCACAAGTACCACTCCAATTTTTTTTTGGGCGTAAAAAGCATTGCTTTTTTACGAGATAGTTTTGGGGAAGGGATTCGGGAAGTGAATTTCCGAATCCCTTGTGATTTTACTTGCGCGCCCCGGCGGACGCTGCTTTTCGGGCTGGGACAGGGCTTAGTCCGTTTTCTCCTTGATAGGGGTGCCTTGGTTTCGCACTTTCAGCATACCGGCCATATAGGCGGCGGCCTCCTCCGGGGAGAGGTCTTCCTGCTTGCCGGAGGTCATGTCCTTTACAGAAATCAGGCCGGATGACAGCTCATCCTCACCCAAAAATACCACAAAGGGGATGCCCAGCTTATCTGCGTAGCTCATTTTGGCCTTAAACTTCTTATCCTCCCCGTAGAGCTGGACCCGTAGGCCCGTGTCCCGCAGCTTGGTAGCCAGGGCGATGGCGGGGGTGAGATCCTCTGTCATAGGCAGCACCAGCACGTCGCAGGGGGCGGTGAGAAGCTCGTCATTTAAATAGCCCTGCTCCCCCAGCACGTAGAACAGCCGGGTGAGGCCAATGGAGATGCCCACACCGGGCAGCTGCCGGTCGGTATAGTATTCCGCCAGGTTATCGTAACGGCCGCCGGAGCAGATGGAGCCAATCTCTGGATGATCCAGCATCACAGTCTCATAGACCGTGCCTGTGTAATAGTCCAGACCCCGGGCGATGGTGAGGTCAACGGCGAAGTGAGTTTCGGGCACCCCAAAAGCCGCCAGATACTGCACCAGCTGGGATAGCTCTAAAAGACCCAAATCGAAGACTTCGCTTCTGCCCTTGTATTGGCCGAGGGCGGTGAGGACTTCCTGGTTGCTTCCGGTGATCTGGGTGAAGCGGAGGATTTCTGCGGCGCTATCCGGAGAGATGCCCTCCTCCTCCAGCAGGGTTTGCACTTTCTGTGAGCCGATCTTCTCCAGCTTGTCCACAATACGCATGATATCTCCTGATTTATCCCGGAGACTCAGCATATCATAAAAGCCTGTGAGAAGCTTACGGTTGTTCACCCGTACTCGGAAACGGCGAAGGCCCAGGGCGGTAAAGGCCTTGTAGATGATAGCAGGGATTTCCGCCTCATTGAGGATGGAGAGGGAGCCGTCACCGATGACATCGATATCCGCCTGATAGAACTCCCGGAAGCGGCCACGTTGGGCGCGCTCTCCCCGGTAGACCTTGCCGATCTGGAAGCGTCGGAAGGGGAAGGTGAGCTCGTGATGGTGGAGGGCTACATATTTAGCTAGGGGCACCGTCAGGTCAAAGCGGAGGGAGAGATCCGCGTCCCCCTTAGTGAAGCGATAGATTTGCTTCTCGGTTTCCCCACCGCCCTTGGCTAAAAGAATCTCCGAGGATTCAATGAGCGGAGTGTCCAGAGAGGTAAAGCCGTAGCGGCTGTAGGTGCTGCGCAGCAGCTCCACCATCCGGTCAAACTGAACCTGGCGAGCGGGGGTGAGCTCCATAAACCCGGAGAGGGTCCGGGGTTTCATTCGTTCCATGAAAGGGGTCTCCTTTATTGTATTCTATGAGGGGAGGGGGTCTGGCTCAAAAGATATAGAATCGCAAATGTGCTTTCGTTCCCAATAGGCGGAACGAAAGCACAGAAGGGAGTACATGACTTGAGACGCGCTGTCCGCCGCAGCCCTTATACGGTCACAGGCTTCAGGGAGGGGTTTACAATCTCACGCCAGTCCAGATCGCCGCGCTCAAGGCCGTGAATCAGAATCTCCGCAGTGGCGGCGTTGGTGGCAAAGGGTATATTATATTGGTCACACATCTGCTCAATATACTTCAGTTCCGCATCTAAATCATTGGATTGCGGGTCAGAGAAGAAGATGACCATGTCGATCTCGTTATAGGCGATCCGTGCGCCGATCTGCTGGCTGCCACCGTGAGCGTGGGACAAAAACAGCCGCACAGGCAGGCCAGTTGCCTCTGCCACCAGACGTCCGGTGGTATTGGTGGCGCAAACAGTGTGCTTGGAAAGAATCCCGCAGTACGCGATGCAAAACTGCACCATGAGTTCTTTCTTCCGGTCGTGGCTCATCAATGCAATATTCATACCTTCATCCCTCTTTTATCGTAGCTTCATGAGTGGTACCTGACGGCCTGTCAGTCGCTTTGCTATGTTGCTGTAGGCTACCGCGGCACCCTTTGGATCAGTCTGCGCCAGGGGGCGGCCGCAGCTTGCGGCCAGAATTACTTGCGGATCCTCCGGCACCAGCCCAAGTAAAGGCAGACCCAAGGCATCCATCAAATCGTCGATGGTAGAACACAGGCGGCGCAGCAGCTTGGGCTGAATCCGGTTCACCACCAGTCGGATGACAGGTACATAAGAAAGCTCCGTCACAACCCTTTGGGCATCCCGGAGGGAGGCTGCATCCCCGGTGGAGACTACGATGGCCTCATCCGTATCGCAGATCGCCAGCCGGAATCCGATACCCAGCCCGGCGGGGGAATCGATAAGGATGTAATCGTAGTGCTCACGCGCGGAAGCTAGTAGGGCTTTGAAGGCGGAGTTTTCCAGTTGTCCGTCATCGGGCAGAGACATGGGGGCAGTAAGTAGAGAGAGTCCTTTGATGATCGGATGGGGGACGGCAGCCCGCTCTAATGAGCAGCGGCCAGCCATAACATCAGTAAAATCCATGAGAACCACATCCGTCATTCCCAGAGAAATGTCCAGATTTCGGAGGCCGATGTCACAGTCGATACAGAGCACAGAATGACCTAGCCCGGCCAATGCCACAGATAAACCCGCTGTAAGGGCCGTTTTTCCCGTGCCGCCTTTTCCAGAGGTGAGGACAATCACTGTTCCCATTTCATGCCTCCTGATAACTTCTTCATCATCATATCACAATCTAACAAAAGAATCAACTACATTTTGTGCAAAGCTACTAAATTTCGCCCCGCTTAATTTTTGACCATTTTCGGGGGTATTGAGGGGG
>JAGFXS010000046.1 GCA_017861415.1 Bacillota bacterium | reverse complement strand
ATAGCCGCGCTGCGGCTATTATATTGCGCATATGGGCACTTCTTGCCCAAGCGCTTAAATTCAAGGCCGCGCCGGCAATGCCGGCGCATGGCCCTATATCATTATATAATCATTCCTCACGATGAATGATAGTGGTATCCCTCAAGGAAACCTCATAGACTGTCAGAAAGACGGGTTCCCCCGGGATGGGTTGTCTGGTTATTTAGGTCGGGGATGGAAAGGGTATGTTCTGAATGAAAATTGTTGTACTTGCAGGTGGGCTGAGCCCTGAGAGAAATGTTTCCCTGTCCACGGGGATTATGGTCTGTCAAGCCTTGCGTGAGCGTGGGCATGAAGCCGCCTTTGTGGATATGTTTCTGGGCCTTGAGGGGTATACGGGAGATCTCCATGAACTGTTTCGGGCCGAGATTCCGGAGCACCTGCGTGCTGTGAGCAAACAGGCGCCGGATCTGGATGCGCTGTGGGCAGAACGACAGGATAAAAGTACCAGCATTTTCGGCCCTGGGGTACTAGAGCTATGCCGCTGTGCCCAAATGGTGTTTTTAGCTCTTCACGGTGCATGCGGCGAGGATGGACGCGTTCAGGCGGCCTTTGACCTTTTGGGCATTCCCTATACCGGGTCCGGATATCTGGGTAGCGCCATTGCCATGGACAAGGACCTGACCAAGCGTCTAATTGCCGATCATGGTGTGTTGACGCCCGCTTGGAAGACTTTGACCTACGGCAAGGAGGAGATTCCTCAGCTACGAGACTCTTTAGAGATCCCCTGCGTGGTGAAGGTGCTGCGAAGCGGTTCCTCTCTGGGAGTCTATATAGTAAAGGATCAAAACGCCCTAGAGGAGGCACTGGAAGAAGCCCTTCGGTACGACAGTACTGTGATGATAGAGCAGTACATCAAGGGCCGAGAGTTTACCTGCGGTGTCCTGGAGGATCGGGCCCTGCCCACGGTGGAGATCGTCCCCCAGGTTACCTTTTATGATTACGAGAGCAAATATCAGCCGGGGGCGACCTTGGAGATCTGCCCGGGACGGACGACACCGGAGGTGGAGGAGTCCATCCGCCAAACGGCCTTGACAGTTCATCGGGCACTGGGACTTTCTGTCTATTCTCGGTCGGATTTCATGGTGGCGGACGACGGTGGGATCTATTTCCTGGAGGTAAACACTCTGCCGGGGATGACGCCTACCAGTTTGGTGCCTCAGGAGGCGGCGGCAGTAGGATTATCCTACGGTGAGCTTTGCGAGCGAATTATTGCCGCGTCGGAGCAGGCCCGAAGGAAATAGGTTCGGGAGATGAAGCTGATCCCAGCAGCGTTAGGGAGAGAATAAGGGGAGGCAAAATACATGGAGCCTATGTCGGTAAGAGAACTATTGGAGGCAACAGAAGGTAAGCTCATCGGGCCCCTTTCGGCACAGGATGCGGTGGTCACCTCTGTGGACACAGACAGCCGCTCTGTCCGGGCGGGGGGACTGTTTGTGCCCCTAGTGGGGGAGCACTTTGACGGCCATGACTTTATCGAAAAGGCCCTGCTGGGCGGTGCGGCAGGCTGTCTGACGGTGCGAGAGCCGGAGCGATATCTTCCGGGGAAACTTTATATCCAGGTAAAGGATACCCAGTGGGCATTAGGGAATCTGGCCCGGTATTACCGGAAAAAGTTTCCCATTCCATATATCGCTATTACCGGCAGTGTAGGAAAAACCACCACCAAAGAGATGGTGGCGGCAGTTCTTGGTGAAAAGTATAAGGTTCTGAAAACCGAGGGGAACTTTAATAACGAGATCGGCCTACCTCTGACCCTCTTCCGCCTGGACAGCAGCCATGAGATTTGCGTTCTGGAGATGGGGATGAATCACTTCGGTGAGATCGAATACCTTAGCGAAATCGTTGAGCCGGATGTAGCCATTATCACCAACATCGGCGATGCACATATCGAAAATCTGGGCAGCTATGAGAATATTTTGAAGGCCAAGTGTGAGGTCTTTGAGTTTATGGATAAGAGTAGTCTGGCGGTCCTCAATGGCGATGACCTGATGCTTCAGAGCCTGAAGGGCAGGCTGGAACAAGAGACTATCTATTACGGGACCGAAAGGAGTCTGCCATACCAGGCGCTGGATGTGGAGACCCGTGGGGAGCAGGGGGTTCATGGTGTGATTCGGACCCCAAAGGAAACGTTCCCCGTAGAGATCCCCGCCCTGGGGCGGCATATGGTCTATCCTGTCTTGGCCGCCACGGTGGTAGCGGAGCGCTATGGAATCACCGGGCAGCAGATTGCTGCGGGGGTGCGGCGCTATGTGCCCACGAAAATGAGAATGAACGTTATTAATCTGGGTGGGCTTACCATCCTGGATGACGCCTATAACGCCAATCCCCAGTCCATGCGTGCTGCTCTAGAGGTGCTGGCCCAGAGTGAGGGGAGCTATAAGGTGGCTATCCTAGGGGATATGTTTGAGTTAGGTGTCCTCGGCCCGACCTTGCACCATGGCATCGGCGAGTGCGCCGGTAAGCTGGGCATCGACTGTTTGGTGGCCGTGGGAGAGCTTTCCCGGGATATCTATAAGGCTGCGGAAGGCTCCAATATACCTGATGTGTTTCACTTCCCCACAAAAGAAGAGGCCAAGACCATTCTGCCCAACCTGATTAGACAGGGAGCAGTGATACTGGTCAAGGCCTCTCGCGGGATGGAATTTGAGGATTTGGTCAGAGAAATAAGACGGGTTTGTCCGCAGTCCTAGTCAGGGCTTCGGGCAGGGTCTCTGGATAAGGCGGGAAAACCAACCCCTTTTCCGTCATTAGTCCGTTAAAGAGGTAGCTCGGTAGCATGTCGTATTGAGGGCACCACGCCTCCACCCCCTCTGGCAGGCCAGCCTCGCTGTATAGGGCAGGAACCAGGGTGGGGTCCATATCCTCCTTGGGGAAGGACTCCCCATCGGGAACAGAGGTGTCCCAATCCGCCATTCGGATAGTGGCATAGACGGGAATGCTATGGAAATAGGCGGCGATGGCCAGCTCATAGGTGCCCGGTCCGGCCAGAAGATCCCCGTTGGCAGCCATACGCAGCCCCTCGATGAGTACCAGATCGCAGGAGCGGCGAGGCATCAGGGCGGCAGCGGCATGGTCGGGAATCAGGGCGGTGGGAATCTCTAAGGCAGACAGCTCTTTCGCCACCATAGAGGCGCCCTCTAAATGGGGCCGATTTTCGCAGAGAAATACTTTTGAAACCCGGTTTTTTGACTTGGCGCTACGCAAAACCCCCAGAGGGCCGCCTTGCGTACCGGCATGGAACACATTCCGGCAGGAGAGTACTACAATGGCCTCGTCGGGCATGATCTCCCGGCCCTCTCTGCTGGTGGCCCGTGCGGCGATGACATCCTGCCGGTGAACGGTGACGGCCATGGCCTGAAAGGCCACGATGAGCTCCGGGGAGTTGCGGTATTGTTCCCAGACTTTGTCCATGCGGCTCATGGCGTCTTTTAGGGGCAGGCAGCGGGGATGGTCAGACAGGAGCGTCTCCTTGACCCGGCTCAGCTGCTGGAAGAGATCGGGGGCGTTTTCCAGCTCAATGGCGGCAAGGCAATAGGCATAGGCTCCGGCGATGGCAATGATGGTATCCCCTTCAACAGCGGGAGTCCTCAGAAGCTCCAGCACCTTGCGGTAGTCCTTGTTTTCATACCAAACCTCCTCCCGGGGGTATTTGGTCTGATCCAGCAGGGAGAGAGATTTCTCCTGCCATAAGAGTGCATCCATAGGGTTATGCCTCCTCGTGGGTGAATTGATTGCCCCCATCATACCACAGCGCCGACTTTGAGGCAAGGGGTCCTTTCCGAGCGTATATACTAGGGAGAAGATACAATGGTTGAGATTTCAGTCAGGGAACTGACGAAGGAATTTGAGGTGGGAAGCCGAGTTCTAGACGGACTCAGCTTCCAAATAGACAGCGGGGAACGGGTTGGTATTCTCGGCAAGAATGGCGCCGGGAAAACCACCCTCTTTCGGATTCTCACCGGAGAGGTGCGAGCTGATTCCGGGGAGGTCTCCATTGGGTCAGACAAGCGATTAGGGCTCATTTCCCAAATTCCCGTTTATCCCCAGGGCTTTACCGTGGAGGATGTGCTGAAGACTGCCTTTTCTCATCTTCGGGAAATGGAGGGGGAGATGGAGCGCCTTACCGCCACCATGAAGGAACATAGTGACGGTAACCTGCTCCGCCGGTACGACGCACTGGCTACGGCCTTTGAATCGGGAGGCGGCTATGAGACAGACACCCGTCTGGGTAAAGTTTGCAACGGCCTGGGTATTCCCCCCGAGATGCGCCGGACGGCGTTCATGCAGCTATCTGGGGGAGAGAAGACCCGGGTGAACCTGGCAAGACTCCTCTTGGTGGACACAGATATCCTACTTTTGGACGAACCTACCAACCATCTGGATCTGAAAGCCACTCAGTGGCTGGAGGAGTATCTGGAAAAATACAAGGGTACCGTTCTTACCATCTCTCATGACCGATATTTCTTAGATAAGGTTATCACCCGGGTGATAGCACTGCGAGAGGGGAAAGCGGAGTTCTTTCAAGGAAACTACAGCTTCTACGCGGTGGAGAAAGAAAAACGCTATTTGGAACAGCTGCGCCAGTATGAAAAGGAACAAGCAAAGCTAAAGCAGCTTCAGACGGCGGCGGACAAGCTCCATCTTTGGGCCTTTATGGGAAATGACAAGCTCCATAAACGGGCCTTCTCCATCGAAAAGCGTATGGAACGTCTGAAGACCACCGATCGGCCGAAGCAGGAGCGGACACTGGACATTCGGTTCGGGGAAAAGCAGTTTCACGGGGACGAGCTTCTCTTTCTAGAGAATCTGGCAAAGTCCTTTGGGGACCGACGTCTCTTTTCAGATGTGAATCTGCAGATTGAAGAGGGGGACCGCATCGCCCTTTTGGGTGACAACGGCACGGGAAAATCCACGCTCCTAAAGATCCTTATGGAGGAGGAACGCCCGGAGGAAGGCCGCATTAAGAAGGGTCCCACCGTTTCCTTGGGATACCTGCCCCAGCAAATCCACTTTTCCCATCCAGAGCGTAGCCTCTTGGATACCATGCTCTATGAACAGAACTGCTCTACCCAGGATGCTCGGGATCGTCTGGCTGCCTTCCAGTTTCGGGGGGAGGACGTTTTCAAAACGGTGCGCAGTCTCTCCGGCGGCGAACAAAGCCGCCTACGCCTGTGTATGCTCATGAACGCGAAAATCAGTCTCCTGATTTTGGACGAGCCAACGAACCATCTAGATCTCAGCTCCAGGGAGTGGATCGAGTCCTCGGTGGAGGACTATGAGGGGGCACTCCTCTTTGTCTCTCATGACCGGTATTTTATTAATCGTTTTGCTAACCGGATCTGGACCTTGGAGAATGGGGTTATTTCAGATTATCGGGGAGACTATGAATCCTATCAGGCCATGCTGGAACGGAAACGGCAGCTGACCCACGGGGGAAGAGATGCCAAAAGTCGTCCGGAGAAGGCACCGCGGGTACAAAAGAGTACTGGAGGCGGTACCAAACAGCTGAAAAAAGATCTGTCTGCGGTGGAGAAGCGACTGGAGAAGGTCGAAGAGCGGTTGGAGACGCTAAAGGAAGAAAAAGAAGCCTATGCCTCTGATTATCAGGCTCTGGAGGAGATTATGGCCAGGGAAGCGGAGATTATGGAGGAATATGAAGCTCTGTTTACCCAGTGGGAGGAGCTGACCCAGCGCTGCGAGGCGCTGGAAGCGGGATGCGATGATGTTACCGCCTCAACACAGTAAAGGAATTTGAAAGGAGAACCACTATGGATGATTTTATGATGGATTTTGAACTGCTTAACATGTTGGAGGACACGGATAAACAAGAGGAGACCAGGCGGGAGGAGAGCGTTTCCCCCTATCGCTCGGCCCAGCATGAGGCGTTTGGACAATTTGTAGCGATGTTCCAGGGGTTTGATGATTTGCTGGCTCAGTGGGAAGAGGAATTGGATGCCCAAGAGGCAGCGGAAGCGGAAGGAAGTGAATCCCTATGAGCATGCCTGCGGGAATGTTTGACGGCAAGATCAAGGAACTGATGGACCTTTTAGAGGAGAATGAAGCCCAGACGGGGGAGGCCCCTCAGGAAGAGTTGCCCATGCCTTCCAAGGAAGAGATCATGCAGGAACTGATGGAACAAGATAAGGACGAGGTTATCTCCGGTAATCAGGCGGCGATGCTGGAGTTTCAGATGATGATGAAGCAGTTTGAGGCCATGGCGGCGGAATATGAGCGTCTTGAGGCGGAGGAAGCTACCCAAAAGCGGGCGGCAGAGGAGGGACAGTCCTGAATGCTGGACAGGTTACAGGGGATCGTGCTGCGATTTGAAGAGATCGAAAGCCAGCTCAATGCGCCGGAAACGTATGGAGATCCGGCTTTGGTGGCCCGGCTCAATCGGGAGCAGCGGGAGCTGACTCCAGTGACGGAAGCTTATCGCAGCTATCGGCAGCGACAGCGGGAGCTGGATGAGGCCAAGGAAATGCTCTCCGATCCGGACCTGCGTGACATGGCGAAAGAGGAGATGGAGGCTGCGGCTCGAGATCTCTCTCGCCTGGAGGAGGAACTGCGTATCCTTCTGCTGCCGACGGACCCCAACAACGGCAAAAACGTTATTGTGGAGATCCGTGCCGGAGTAGGCGGGGAAGAGGCGGCCCTTTTTGCCGACGCGCTCCGCCGGATGTATATGATGTATGCGGAAAAGCAGGGCTTCTCGGTGGAGATTGCCAATATCAACGAAACCGAGCTGGGGGGAATCAAGGAGATCTCCTTTGTGCTGGAGGGTGAGGCGGCCTTCTCCAAGATGAAATATGAAAGCGGGGTTCACCGAGTTCAGCGGGTACCGGAAACGGAGTCCGGCGGGAGAATCCACACCTCAACCTGTACCGTAGCGGTGCTGCCCGAGGTGGACGAGGTGGAGTTTGAGATGGATCCGGGAGACCTGAAAATTGATACGTTCCGTTCCTCCGGTGCCGGTGGGCAGCACGTCAACAAGACGGAATCTGCCATCCGCATTACCCACTTGCCTACAGGAACCGTGGTAGAATGTCAAGATCAGCGTAGTCAGCACAAGAATAAAGATCGCGCCATGCAAATCCTCCGCTCCCGCCTCTACGAGCGTAAGCAGGAGGAGCAGGCCCAGGCTGTTGCCGGAGAACGACGCAGTCAGGTTGGCTCTGGCATGCGCAATGAGCGGATTCGTACCTATAACTTCCCCCAGGGGCGGCTCACCGATCACCGCATTGGCCTCACCATCTACAAGCTGGATCAGGTAATGGACGGCGACTTGGAGGAGATCATTAGCGCCCTCACTGTGGCGGAGCAGGCGGAACGGCTGAAGGCCGGGGAGGCATAGAGCTGTGGAGAAGCAAACGCTGCATCTGACGGAAGAGGATTTAGATCAGGCAGTTGCACTGCTGCAGGGTGGCGGTCTGGTTGCCTTGCCAACAGAGACGGTCTACGGCCTTGCGGCAGACGGACTGAACACCCAAGCGGTGGAGGATATTTATAGGGCCAAAGGACGCTGGGAGGGCAAGCCCCTGAGCGTGTTTGTCACCGGCATGGAGATGGTGGAGAAGTTGTGCCGGGAGATTCCGGTGGCAGCCTACCGTCTGGCGGAGGCCTTTTGGCCCGGTCCTCTCACGATAGTGCTTCCCGACGCCGGTGTGGTCTCCAAAGTGGTGACAGCCGGAGGAGACACCCTAGGGGTGCGCTGTCCGGATCATCCCATTACCCTAGAAGTGGTGCGGCGGCTTGGAAGACCTTTGGCTGCACCCTCTGCCAACCCTTCAGGTCTGCCCAGCCCCAAGGATGCCCGGGCGGTGCTGGATGGCCTGCAAGGAAAGATTGATGCCGTAGTAGATGGCGGCGTATGTGTGGTAGCGGTGGAGTCTACCATCTTGGATTTGACCGGAGACGCACCTCGCATCCTGCGGCAGGGCGGTTTGGCGGAAGCGGAGATCTGGGCCGTTCTGGAGAAAGGACGGGTCAGCCCATGAAAATCATTGGGATCACCGGCGGAACGGGTGCCGGGAAGACAACCGCGCTTCGAGCGCTAGAGGCCCTTGGAGCGTTGATTATTGATGCGGATCAGGTCTATCACGACCTGACAGTCCAGAGTATTCCTATGCGCCGTGATCTGGAGGAGCGGTTTGGTTCCGTATATAGTCCCGACGGATGTTTAGACCGGAAGAAGCTTGGGAATATTGTCTTTCAGAACCCAGAGGCCCTGAAGGATTTAAACCACCTGGTCCACCACTATGTGGGGGCGGAGATTGACCGGCTGCTGAATTTGGCACGGGAGCAGGGGTGTCTTGCTGCCGCCATTGATGCCATCGAGCTTTTAGGCAGCGGTCTGGGAGATAAGTGTGACTTTACCGTGGCGGTGACGGCCCCCCTGGACGTGCGCATCCGGCGGATCATGGCTCGGGAGGGCATCACGGAGGAGTATGCTAGGCTCCGGGCGGAGGCCCAGAAGGATGAAGCGTATTTTAAGGAGCATTGTGATTACGTCCTGGAAAACTGCGAAGAGAGTCCGGAGGCCTTTGCCGCCCGTGCCCTGATCTTTTTCCGGGAACTGCTTGGACTGTAAGGAGGATACTATGGCAGAGCAGAAAAGTGAAGGTCAATTGCGCCGAGAGGCGCTGCTGCTGACCCGAAAAAATGGCTATCAAGGCTTTGAAAAGCAGGACGAGCAAGCCATGGAGGCTTATTGTGAAAACTACAAAGATTTCTTAAATCGGGGCAAAACCGAGCGGGAATGTGTGGAGTATGCGGTTGCTCTGGCGGAGGCACGGGGCTTTCGTCCGTTTACGCGAGGAGAACCTCTGAAGGCAGGGGATAAGATCTACCGGGTGAACCGAGACAAGGCGGTGATTTTGGCGGTGATGGGAAAGGAGCCACTCTCTGAAGGCGCTCGCATCTGTGCCGCCCATATCGACTCCCCTCGGCTGGATCTGAAGCAGTATCCTCTGTACGAGGACAAGGAACTGGCCTATCTAAAAACCCACTATTACGGCGGGATTCGAAAGCACCAATGGGTGACGATTCCTCTGGAATTGCGGGGCGTTGTCGTACTGCGGGATGGCAGCCGCAAGACTGTCTCCATTGGCAGTTCCACCGGAGACCCAGTGTTTACCGTAACAGATCTGCTGCCTCACCTGGCTGGAGATCAGAGCAAGAAACCACTGGGGGAAGCCTTTACTGGGGAGCAATTAAACCTTTTGGTGGCCAGCCGACCCTTCAAGGAGGATGAGGGCAGCGAGCGGGTGAAGCTGGCTGTGCTAGATCTTCTTAACCGGAAGTACGGCATTGTTGAGGAGGATTTCCTTTCTGCTGAACTGATGGCGGTTCCCGCTATCTCGGCTAGTGATGTGGGCCTGGACCGCTCTATGATCGGCGCCTATGGGCATGACGATCGGGTTTGTGCCTATGCTTGCCTAGAGGCCCTTCTTGAGGCGGAAGTCCTTACCCATACCGGTGTCTGCATGTTGGCGGACAAGGAAGAGGTAGGCTCGATGGGCGTTACAGGAATGAAGTCCGCTGCCTTCGACGTGTTTATGAGCGATCTGTGCGATGCCCAGGGTGTGAAGTTAAAGTCTTGCTATGAGAAGTCCTTCTGCCTCTCGGCAGACGTTACGGCAGCATTTGACCCCAACTTCCCTGAAGTCTATGAGAAGCAGAACAGCGCCTATCTCAACTACGGCATCTGCATCAGCAAGTATACCGGCTCC
>JAGFXS010000125.1 GCA_017861415.1 Bacillota bacterium | reverse complement strand
GACCCGGTGTCTAAAATTACCATCGTTCCTCACACCCAAGGCGCCCTTGGCTACACCATGAGCACCCCGGAGGAAGAGCGCTTCCTCATGGACAAGGAAGAGCTTTATGGGCGGATTCGGGTTCTGCTGGGGGGGCGCTGTGCAGAAGAGGTGGTCTATGATACAAAGACCACTGGAGCTGCCAACGACATCGAAAGAGCCACCGATCTGGCCCGGAGAATGGTTACCCTCTACGGTATGAGCGACCGCTTCGGTATGATGGGGCTGGCCACCATTCAAAATCAGTACTTGTACGGAGGAATGGGTCTCACCTGTGCTCAGGAGACTGCTGCCGACATCGACCGGGAAATTCGCGCCATCATTGACCAGTGCCATGACGAGGTCATCGTGACGCTCAAGGAAAACCGGGAGCGGCTGGATGCCATTGCCAAGTACCTTCTTCAGCGCGAGACCATCACCGGCAGTGAGTTTATGGCCATTATGGAAGGCCGTGACCCTGAGGAGGTGGCGGAACCCAAGGAGGAGAAACCTCCGGAGCTGCCTTGGATTCCCCCCGCCCAGCGTCCCAAAGAGGAGAGAGCCCACGCCGAGCCGGAGGAGCAGAAGCCGCCCTTCCCCTTCCCGGGCAAACGCACCGGGGATGGCGATCAGAATTCAGATATTTTTTAGAGCATAATAACGCCGCGGCCTGAGGACGAAGAAGCTCCTCAGGCCGCGGCTCTTTGATATGCTGACAAAGCAGCGTTCAGTCCTCCAGAAATTTAGGGGGCATAGGGGGAAGACCCAGATTCGCTACGGCCTGATCCAAAAATTGCAGGCCTTCGGTGACCAGCATCTTCGAGGTGCCGTGAGCCAAAAGTCGGCCTGTTTCATCCGTCACCCTGGCTTCTGCCAGGCATAGAGACCGGCCGATCTTAATGGCCCTGCCAATGACGATGATCCGGCCCTCCCGCACTGTGGCCAAGTTACTCACGTTGAGATCCGCAGAGACAAAGCCAGTATTCTCAGGCAGGTTGCAGTAACAGGCCCAATAGGCGGCGGTATCAATGGCTGTGGAGTATACGCCCCCGTGAAGTCCCCCAAAGGGATTGGTATGGCAGGGCTTCACGGAAAGCTCCAGCCGGCAATGACTATAGTCTAGCTCCACAGCCTCCAGTCCCACCATCTCCACAAAAGGTGCCTTTTGCAGCAGGTGCCGAACGGCGTCCAGATGGGAGGGATTCAGCTTTTTCAAAATATCAGCCCTCCTCGTCCAGAAACTTAGGAGGCAGATAATCAATGCCCTGACTCTTGATCCCTTCAGCGGCGGTGAGCAGGTTCGGCGCCACAATCATCTTTGAGGTGCCGTGGGCCAGAAGTCGGCCCGTTTCATCCTTCACTGTGGCTTCTGCCAGACAAAGGGAGCGGCCGATCTTGATGGCCCGCCCCTCGGCAGTCAGCTTTCCCTCCTTAACTGAGGCTAAGTCGCTGACGTTCAGATCAGCGGAGAGGAAGGTAGCGTCTTCCTCCATATGGCAGTAGCAGGCCCAGTAGGCTACGGTATCTATCATGGCTGCGTAAACCGCCCCATGAATGGCGCCGTAGGCATGGATGTGCTTGTGCTCCAGCTCCACCTCAATTGTGCAGATACCATAGTCCAGAACGGTGGTCTTCATGCCAATCAGGCGCATAAACGGGGCGTTGGTGATGGCCCCCTTCATAATTTCAATGTGCGCTGGATTTAGTTTTCTCATGGGAACACTTCACTCCTTATCTAATCTCTGTTCCCATTGTATCATTGTAGAACATTGTAAACAAGCAACAACTTTTCTCTGCTACAGCAAATCTGGCAGCTGTTCCACCGGTACTCCCAACAGCAGGAAGAGTCCGCCCCGGAACAGCAAATCCAACGGTTCGCGCCGCGAACCTGGGGCAAGGCTGATCTCCTGGCGCTCTATGGTCTCTCCAGTGAGCGTGATCAAATCTCGCTGGATGGAGAATGTCAGACGGTGAGACTCTACACTGGACAGGGTGAGGCTGTCCTTGGGGGAGGTCCCGTAGCTCATGACACAATCCGCCTGTAGACGGTGAATGAGGGTGCTGCGGCTACCGGGCAAAAGCAAGAGCCGGCAAGTGGGCAGAGCCCCCTGTTCTGGTATCACGCTCCGGGGAGATATGGCAAGCATATCCAATGCCCCGGGCAGATGCTCCGCGGCCTGTGCCACAATCATGGTAAGACCGAGAAAGGAAAGCGGCGCATCCAGCAGCGCCGCCGCGTGGCCCTCCCGCAAACCTTCTAAAATACCAACTCGTTCCAAAAAGTACCCGCCTCCTTTTCCACAGTCTGTGAAAATGCGAGACCTTTTATTCTAGAGATCATCGCTACCGGCGTACAGGACAGGAAACTTTTTGCAGACCTATCTGCCCATGGGCGCCGCAAAACAGTAACAGCACAAAAGCATTGACAGAACTAGAAAAGTTTCCTATAATGAAGCTGTATGCTAGGGGCCTCTGTTTCAGTGCGCCCATATCAGGGAGAAAGGAACTGACCATCATGAAGAGAATTCAGACCATCGAGACCCGTGACTTAGCTAACAGCCTGAAGACCGGCGGCTGCGGCGAATGCCAGACCTCCTGCCAGTCTGCCTGCAAGACCTCCTGCGGCCTGACCAATCAGCAGTGCGAAAATAAGCAGAACTGAGCTGTCCAGCGTCAATGGGTTTGCGGTGCCACCGGAAAGATCCTCCGGACACGCCGCGGCGCCTCAGACTTACCCATAGATAGGATTCGCCGCCTTGCCGCCGCCCGGCGCTGTAAGGCGGCTCTTTTCTACGATTCGGAGTGAAATCATGATTCATCAATTTATACTGGACGGCTACCATATCGTCCTAGATGTTTACAGCGGTTCCATCCATGTGGTGGACGAAGTGGCCTATGAAGTCATCGGCTTATTTGAATGCTGCTCCCACGACGAGATTGTCCGGCTAGTACTGGACAAATTCGGCGAAATGGAGGGCGTTGACGAGAGTGAAATACGGGACTGCATTGCCGACGTGGAGGCCCTGATTGCCCAGGGGAAGCTTTTCGCCAAGGACGCCTTCACCCATGTGGAGGGCTTTGATTTCCGGAAGACCAGCCCCGTTCTCAAGGCTATGTGCCTCCATGTGGCCCACACCTGCAATCTAAACTGCTCCTACTGCTTTGCCCGGCAGGGCAACTATAAGGGAAATCACGCGGAAGCCCTCATGTCCTTTGAGGTAGGCAAACAGGCCCTGGACTACCTTATCCGTCAGTCCGGCTCCCGGGTGAATCTGGAGGTGGACTTCTTCGGCGGTGAGCCTCTCCTCAACTGGCAGGTGGTGAAGGAGTTGGTTCTCTACGCCAGAACCCAGGAGCCGATCCACAACAAGAACTTCCGATTCACCCTAACCACCAACGGTGTCTTGGTTGACGACGACGTCATCGACTTTGCCAACCGGGAAATGCACAATGTGGTGCTGAGTATGGATGGACGGAAAGAAATCAACGATCTCTTTCGGAAAAACTTTGCCGGCGAGGGCAGTTATGAAAAAATTGTCCCCAAATTCAAGGAATTTGTGGAAAAGCGCCGGGGCGAAGGTTACTACATGCGGGGCACCTACACTCGTCA
>JAGFXS010000045.1 GCA_017861415.1 Bacillota bacterium | reverse complement strand
TCGGGGGCTGGTTTTTACCGCCTTGATGCTTTATACTATTGCGCGAGGAAGATAAGGTGCGCTGTTTCGAGGAAAGGATGAAGTGGAAGTGGAACGGGAACGGAAACTACGCCGGGGGAGAGACCGGTCATCCGGGCGAAACTGGATCATTTGGGGGCTGGTGGTGATTCTGTCCGCCCTTGCCATCGTGGCGGGGAACCGGGTGGCTACCCAGAACCTGAACCTGTTTGTAGAGGACGGAAGCGGCAACTACAAAGGAACCGTCACCAGAATTCTGGAGGCCGCCCCACCAGAACTAGCCGGAGATCCCTTTGTGGAGGACATCGGCTCTAATTCCGCTCGAACTATTTATTTTAAGGCAGAAGTGAAAGCTGGCCCACATAAGGGTGAGACCATTATCGCGGAGCAGGTAATAGACGAGCGATATATTAACAGCCAGTATCTGAAAGAGGTGGAGGCGGGGGATTCAGTACTTCTGTACATGAATGAGGGCCTACCGGGGGAAGGGGATACCTGGTATTTTTCCGACTACTACCGCTTCGATAAGATTGTGGTCTTAGGGCTTATATTTGTAGCTCTGGTTCTGCTTCTTGGGCGGTGGAAGGGCGTAAACACCCTGATTTCCATGATCTTTACCTTGCTGTTTGTATTCCTTGTCTTTGTACCCGCCGTCATGAGCGGGGAAAATGCCTATCTGGCCGCCATCATTACCTGTCTTTATACCGTTGTCATGACGCTGCTCCTGGTTATCGGGCCGGGAAGGAAAACCTTTGCTACCATCATCGGCTGTGTGGGAGGTACCGCCATCGCCGCCCTGTGCACCAGCCTGATGAAGGGCATCCTGCGGCTCACCGGCTTCCTCAACGATGAGTCCGTTTACTTAACTCTTCTGAATCCGGACAAACCGCTAGATCTAACTGCCATCATCTTTGCTGCTATTCTGATAGGTGCCATTGGTGCCATCATGGACGTAGCCATGGACATCGCCTCTGCTCTCTACGAGCTGTGTGAGCATGTGCCGGATATTACCTTCCAAAAACTGTTCCAGAGCGGCATGAGCATCGGCCGGGACATTATGGGCACCATGGCCAACACTCTGGTGCTGGCATATATCGGCAGCTCCCTATCTAGCATCATGCTGCTGCTCACCTATTCCACCTCGGTGCTGCATCTTCTCAACCGAGAAGTAATTGTTGTGGAGTGCCTTCAGGCCCTCATCGGCAGTCTGGCCATTCTCCTCACCATTCCCTTGACGGTGCTTGCCTGCGGCGCACTGTATTTGGGCCAGGGGAGCCGGGGGCGCAGGTTGTCAGTATAAAGAGCTCAAAAACAGGCTGCGCCAAATGGCGCAGCCTGTTTGATCGCTAACCGAGGTCAGTCAATATAGATGACGGGCTTAATGAGGTCGGGATCCTTCCGGTCCATGAGGTGGAAGGCCTCGTCAATCTGGTCAAAGCCGTGGAAACGGTGCGTGATGAGCTTTCCGGGATCCACACGCCCATGGCGGATCAGTTCCATAAGCCGCTGGATGCGCACGGCGCCGCCGGGGCAGAAGCCGCAGCGGATGTCCTTGTTGGACATGCCCAGCCCCCAGTGCCAGGCTGGCATGGAGAGCGTGTCCTTTAAGTCAAAAAAGTTAATGTTGGCGATGGTACCCATGGCGCGGGTCATGGCCACGGCCTGGCCGAAGGTCTCCTGATTGCCACCGGCGATGATGACCTTATCAGCGCCGCCGCCGGTGAGGGCGATGACTTGCTGGACAATGTCACCTTCCTTGTAGCTGACTATATCCGTTGCACCATATTCTTTGGCGATTTTCACACAGTTGGGCCGGGTGCCGATGGCAATGATTTGCCCAGCGCCCCGGATGGCAGCCCCAGCCACAGCCATCAGGCCTACGGGGCCGATGCCGATGACACAGACCTTGTCGCCGAAGCCGATGTCGGCAAGCTCCACCCCGTGGAACCCGGTGGACATCATGTCCACAGTCATCAAAGCAGCCTCGGGAGAGACGTCCGGGGGTAGAAGGGCCAAGTTGGCATCTGCCTGGTTCACATGGAAAAGCTCGGCAAAGACGCCGTCCTTGAAGGTTAAAAACTTAAAGCTTGTCATCAGGTCATAGTCGTGGGCGTTGGACTTGCCCAGTTGGATGTTGGGGGCCATCCAGTCAGGGGTGGAGCAGGGGACCACCACCACATCGCCAGGCTTAAATCTGGTAACCAGAGGACCAACCTCTACCACCTCACCGATGGCTTCGTGGCCGAGGATAAGGTTTTTCTTATAGCCGGCGCCGCCATGCATCACATGGGTATCTGAGGTGCAGGGCGCCACCAAGGTTGGGCGCAGGATGGCATCTAAAGGACCGCAGGCGGGGCGCTCCTTCTCCAGCCAGCCGGGTTTTTCCGGGGAAACCATGCCGTAGCCACGCATCAGGTTTGTACTCATTGTGTGATCCTCCTTTTCTGGTCGGTGTGTTGTAGAATGACAAGGGAGAGTGGGCATCGTATACCCAGATGGGTGAGGATTTATCTGCCACGTCTGGCAAAAATCAAGCTGAGGAAGAACAGAAGGGCCAAATACAGGGTAATGGTGGCCCCGGCCGAGGTGCCGAGGTAGTAAGAGGTCAGAAGCCCCGCTATACCGCACAGGATGGCGGAAAGAACGGCCAAAAGATGATATTGAGCCGTGTTCTTGGCTAGATTCCGGGAGAGGGCGCCGGGTAGCACCAGCAGAGAGTTTATTACCAGCAGGCCCACCCATGTCATGGAGAGGGTTACCACCACGGCAATGGCCGCGGTAAAAAGAGCTTGCTGGAGGAAGGTTCGAATCCCACGGCTGCCAGCTAAGGCAGGATGGATAGAGGAGAGCATCAGGCCATTGTAAGCGTAGAGCCATAGGGCCAGAATCAAGAGCAAAATTAGAAAGAGCAGGCCAATTTTCCCTGGTTGTACACTTAAAATATCACCGATGAGAAGGACGTTAAATTTGGAAAAACTTTGCCCACCCAGGGTGGAGAGGAAGATGCCCAAGGCCATGGCGGCGGAGGAAAAGACACCGATGATGGTGTCGCTGCTCATCTTGCTCCGATGGCGCACATAGGTGAAGAGGAGTGCGAAAATCAGCGCAAAGGCCACGGCAGTCCAAGTCTGATCCATGAGGCCCACAAGAGCGCCGATGGCCATACCAGTGAAGGCGGAGTGCCCCAATGCATCGGAAAAGAAGGCCATGTTGTTTTGCACCACCAAAGTGGAGAGGAGTCCGAAGAGAGGGGAGATCACCAGGATGGCCAAAAGGGCATTCTTCATGAAATACATGGTTCCCGGGGCGGCCCACTCAAAGGGGAGCAGGCCCACTAAACTGTACCAAAGGTTCATACTGACCAGCCTCCCTTCCGGGTTTCGCCCAAATGAAAGGCCGCCCTGAATTCGGGGGACTGCAAAACCTCCGCAGGACCGCCGATTTTTCGCAGCCCTCGATGGAGGAGCATCACCCGATCTGCATATTGAGGGAGAGTCTGAAAGTCGTGGGTTGAAAAGAGGATGGAGAGGTCATACTCCCGGCGGATACTCTGCAGTAGCTCCATGAGCTGATGCTCGCCCTCTACATCCACCCCAGAGAGGGGTTCGTCCAGAATAAGGATCTGGGGCAGGGGCTCTAGGGCCATGGCCAACAAAACCCGCTGAAGCTCGCCACCGGAGAGCGCACCGATGCGCTTGTCCAAAAGGGCACCGCCCTGGACCCTATCGAGACAGTTTTGTACCTTTGTTCGTAGGCTGATAGGGACAGGCAAAAAGACAGGCCATGGAGAGATGGCTGCGGCAAAAAAGTCCAAAACACTCACCGGGGCTCGGGAATCAAAGGCGGGACTCTGTGGAACATACCCGATAAGAGGTCTGCTAGGGCCTGTTCCCGGACGCTCAAAGGTGATTTTCCCCGTATAGGGGATCTGACCTAGGATACTTTGGAACAAGGAGGTCTTGCCAGCTCCATTGGGGCCTATGAGGGCCACCATTTCTCCGCAATGGAGGTGAAAGCTGATGTCTTGAAGGATGGTGTCCTCCTCCAGCTTCACACAAAGACGATCCACCCGGAGACAGCAGGCACCGGCACAGCCCTCACCCGGGGCACCATGATTCGGAAAATTCATTGAAAGGCCCCCAAAATCGTATCCACGTTTTGATTCATGGCGTCAATATAAGTTTGAATGCTAAGAGAGTCGCTGGGGCCAGACATTATCATGGTGAGCGGATACACCGCAGTCCCCGTCTCCCGGGCAACGGCCTGAGCGGTGGCGTCAGAGCTGTTTACCTCGGTAAAAATAGCAGGAAGGCCGTATCCAGTCACTAGGTTGGCGGCTTCGGAGATCACCTTAGCGGACGCTTCACGCCCCTCCTCCTCTTCTATGGACATGAGGATGGTAAAGTCAAAGGCCCGGGCAAAATACTGGAAGCCATCGTGGAAGGTGATGAGTTCCCGGGCGGTAAGGGGTTCCAGCTCCGTCTGCATTGCCTGTTTGGCCTGGGTAAGAGTGGCGACAGCCGCTTCAGCGTTTTCGTGGTAAAGTGCATCGTACTCCGGATCCATCTCGCCCAGCAAGCCGGCTATGCCTAGAAGAACGTCCCCTGCCAGGGTGGGATCCATCCAGTAATGGGGGTCCCAGTCCCCATGAGCGTGGTCTTCCCCATCCTCATGGTCGTGCTCTTCCGCCAGTGAAAGGAGCTGTACGCTCTGGGAGCAGTCAATGACCGCAGCGCGGTGTTCCTGAGGGAGCCCCTCAAGGGTGCCCGCCACAAAATCGTCCAGGCCTGCGCCGTTTAAGATGAGCACATCTGCCGTCTCCAGAAGCTTCATATCTGCAACGGTGAGGGTGTAGTCATGGAGGCAGCTGACATCTTGATTTACCAGCAGAGAAACGGTAACGCCTTCGGCTCCTTTGGTTACCTCAGTGGCGAACAGGTAAAGGGGGTAAGTGGAGGCGACCAAAGAAAGGGAGGCTGATTCCTCCGGCTGCTTGGGGTCAGATCCTGCGCCGGGCCCACATGCAGTAAGCAGGAGTCCCAGAATCATGAGCAAAGGAAGCAGTCGTTTAAACATAATAACACCTCAATCATTATCTCTCTAACAGTTAAGAATCTCTAATTCCATATTATAGCCTCTGGCACGTATTTTGTAAAACAAAAAGGCGGACAATCTCTTCGATTGTCCGCCTTTTGAATAAATGAAACCTTAGAACAGGCCGAAAGCCAGGATAAATCCGGAGAACACGATGGAAACGGTGGAGCAAAGCTTGATGAGGATGTTCAAAGAGGGACCGGAGGTATCCTTGAAGGGATCGCCCACGGTGTCGCCGACCACAGCTGCCTTGTGGCAGTCGGAGCCCTTACCGCCGTGATTGCCGCGTTCAATATACTTCTTGGCGTTGTCCCAGGCGCCGCCGGCGTTGGACATGAAAACTGCCATAGCAAAACCGGTGACGGACACGCCGCCCAGAAGACCCACAACACCGGTGGGGCCAAGGAGCAGACCAGTGGCGATGGGAACAGCAATGGCCAAGATAGCAGGAGCAACCATCTCACGCAGGGCGCCCTTGGTGCAGAGGCTGACGCAGGCTGCGTAGTCAGGGTCGGTGGTGCCGTCCATAATGCCGACGATCTCCCGGAACTGACGGCGCACCTCAACTACGATGGACTGAGCCGCGGTCTGCACAGCGCTCATAGTCAGTGCGGAGAAGACGAAGGTAAGCATTGCACCAACGAAGAGGCCCACCAGAACGTTGGGGTTGGTAATGCTGAAGCTCAGAACTTCTTCGGTCTTAGTCTGAACAATGTCAACATAGGAGACCAACAGAGCCAGAGCGGTGAGAGAAGCGGAACCGATGGCAAAGCCCTTACCAGTAGCAGCAGTGGTATTGCCCAGGGAGTCCAGTGCGTCAGTGCGCTCACGAACCTCCTCAGGCAGGTGAGCCATTTCGGCAATGCCGCCGGCGTTGTCGGCTACAGGGCCGTAAGCGTCGGTTGCCAGGGTAATACCCAGGGTGGAGAGCATACCCACAGCGGCAATGCCGATACCGTAGAGACCCTTGCCAAAAGCAGTGATATCACCGGTGAGGAGGAAGGGCATACCGCCTGCGGCAATGAAGCTGACCATGATAGCAATGGATACCACCAAGATTGAGGCTAAGGTAGACATGAGGCCCAGAGAAATGCCGCCGATGATGATGGTGGCAGCGCCGGTCTCAGAAGCTGCAGCCAGCTTCTTGGTGGGCTTGTAGTTATCAGAGGTATAATACTCAGTGAAGTAGCCGATAAGCACGCCGCCCACAAGGCCGGACAGAATGGCGAAGTAAACGCCCCAACTGCCCAGGAAGTAGTAGGTGATAGGTGCAGCGGCAATGGCGGCCAGTGCAGCTGCCAGGTAGGTGCCAGTACGGAGGCTGGTGAGCAGAGACTTCTGAGTGGCGTTTTCCTTGGTCTTTACAAAGAAGGTGCCGATGACGGAGCAGACAATGCCCACAACTGCCAGGACAAGGGGCAGAAGCATACCTTCCCAGCCGTAGTTAGCAACGCCGCCTAAGGCAAAGGTAGCGAGGATGGAGCCAACATAGGACTCATACAGGTCAGCACCCATACCGGCCACGTCGCCCACGTTGTCACCCACGTTGTCTGCGATGGTGGCGGGGTTTCTGGGGTCATCTTCAGGGATACCGGCTTCCACCTTGCCCACAAGGTCGGCGCCCACGTCGGCAGCCTTGGTGTAAATGCCGCCGCCCACACGAGCAAAGAGAGCCATAAAGGAAGCACCCATGCCGTTCATAACCATGATATTGCCGATTTCCTTGGATGTCTCAATGCCTACACCGAAGCGCAGGAAGAGGAACCAGCAGGTGATGTCCACCATGCCCAGGCCCACCACGGTAAAGCCCATGACGGCGCCGGAGGAAAAGGCCACACGAAGACCCTTGTTCAGGCTGTCTTTAGCTGCCCAAGCGGTACGTGCGTTGGAGCTGGTGGCAATCTTCATGCCGATGAGGCCGGCCAGCATGGAGAAAAGACCACCGGTGAGGAAAGCGAAGGGGGTAAAGTGGGACAGCATCCCGTTACCCAAAAAGGCCATGGCCAGCAAGATGACAAAGACCACGGCAAAGACCTTAAGAACTGTGCCGTATTGATGCTTCAGGTAAGCGTTGGCACCCTCTCGGATGGCCGCGGCGATCTTGACCATCTTTTCATTGCCCTCAGAAAAGGACATGACCTTTCGGCTCTGCAGGACGGCAAAAATCAGGGCCAGCGCCCCGCCTGCAAGGCCAATCAAGAACATAGTTTCCAAACTTGACACTCCTTTTTCTCTGTACGAAACCAACGTACATATGTTCACAAACAGTTAACACTCCAATTTTAGCACAAGAACAGGGTTTTGCAAGGGAAAAAAGGGCATTTTCAGCACCTTAAAAACATTTTGACACTTATCACGAAAAAAGAAAAAACACCGTCGAATTTTCCGTCTATAGTTACAATGCGGATACAAAAAGGGCTGGAAAATCCTGATTTCAGGAGCGCTTCCAGCTGGAGGGGGAAAGGAGGAGTAGGATGGGAAAAATCTCCAGTCTTCCAATGATCATACACAGGGCAAGGGTGGCCTTGGAAAGGTCAGAAAAGGCGCTGTAATTACTTAAGGGCCCCACCAGGTCAAGACCGGGGCCTACGTTGCTCACTGATGCCAGCGTAGCAGTGAAAGTAGTGGTAAAGGAGAAGCCATCCAGAGAGACGATGAGACATGTAAGGAAAATGGCCATTACATAGATAAAGAAGAAGGTAGAAACTCGCCGCAGGGTACTATCTTCCACGGCCTTTCCTTCCAGTGTGACCACCTTTACGGAACGGGGATGAATGATCTTTTTGACATCTCGGCCGATACAGCGGAGTAGAAGCAGAAGTCGAGCCACTTTCAGGCCACCGGCGGTACTCCCAGCGCAGCCGCCGATCAACATGAGCATTATCAGAACCATTTTGGAAAACTCGGGCCAGAGATTGAAATCCACGGTGGAAAAACCTGTGGTAGACATGATACTGGCCGTCTGGAAGAGAGAATGACGAAGGGTATCGAGGCTGCTCTGCCCCTCCATGGAGCCGGTGAGGGTGAGATTCAAAAACACGAGGCCCGTGGCTGCGGCCAAAATGATGAGGAAGGCCCAAAACTCATCACTTCGTAGAACATCCCGAAGGCGACGGGTGATGACCAGGAAGAAGATAGCGAAGTTGATGGAGCAGAGGATCATAAAGATCGTAATAATGATTTCAATGGCTGGAGAATTATAGTAGCCGATGCTCACGTTTTTAATGGAAAGGCCGCCGGTACATACTGTGGCAAAGGTATGGACCCAGGAATCAAACCAAGGCATACCTGCCAGACGGAGGCAAACCACCTCAGCTCCCGTGAAGGCAATGTAGATCATGTACAGGATCTTGGAGGACTGGGCGGTTTTTGGTACCAGCTTGGAGGCGACAGGACCTGTGGCCTCTGCCCGAAGGAGGTTGTGGGTTCTGCCTCCCATAGCGGGGAGGAAGGCGAGGGTAAAAACCAGCACGCCCATGCCACCCATCCAGGAAGAAAAAGAACGCCAGAAAAGGATACCTCGGGGAAGAACTTCAACGTCGGTCAGGACGCTAGCTCCGGTGGTGGTAAAGGCGGAGGCAATTTCAAAAAAACAATTTATATAATTTTCAAAAAAGCCGGAGAAGTAAAAGGGGAGGGCGCCGAAGAGGCAGAACAGTAGCCAGATCCCTCCCGCTAGCACAAAGCCTTCCTGCGCGAAGAACTGTTTTTCAGGGCGGACTAGAAAGGAGAGGGGCAGGCCTATGGCGGAAACCACGAGAATGGCGTAGACAAAGGGCAGGGGGGATTCTTTGTAATATAGAGATACCAAAAGAGGCAGCAGCAGCGCCGCCGACAACAGCAGCAGCGTACGCCCTGAGACGCGAAGCATTAATTTATAATTCATGATAAGGACTCCAATATCCGTTATGGGTTGTCCAGATATATATCGTTGAAGTTTAGGATGATCTGGTCATAGGAGACTACGATGACCCGCTCTCCCTGATGAAGGACGGTATCACCAGAGGGGATGGAAACCTTGTTTTGGTGGAGCACGGCAGCAATGAGAATGCCGGGTTTGAGGGGAAGATCCTTTAGAGGAGTTCCTAAGTGGTGGACAGTATGGTTGACGACAAATTCCGATGCCTCCACCTCAATGTCGGCAAAGCGATGGAGGGCCACCATGACACTGCCCTTCTTATTTTTAAAGCTACGGACTACCTGGAGGATGCGGCCTACGGTAATCAGCTTGGGAGAGACCACGCTTTCCAGTCCGGCCGAGTGGACGATGCTGAAATAGTTGTCACGATTACACTTGGCCACTACTTTCTTGATGCCCTGCTGCTTGGCGTAAAGGGAGATGAGGAGATTGTCCTCGTCTCGTCCGGTGAGGGCGATGAAACTATCGTGACTGGTAAAGTGCTCGCTGGCCAAAAGCTCGGGATCGGTGCCATCTCCGTGGAGAACCAGAGCCTTTGGGAAAGCCTCGGAGAGGAAGTTGCAACGCTCCTCCTGGTTGTCCACTATGGTGACAGACATATTCATCTGCTCCAGCATGCCGGAGAGGTACTGGGCAATCCGGCTGCCTCCGACAATGAAGACGGAGTTTACCTTTGGCAGATTCCGGCCCAGAAGGCGGAAAAATTGCTGAATACCCACAGGTGTACCGATGAGGTGGAGTCTGTCACCCGGTTGGGGGATGAAATCACCGTTGGGAATTGTCAC
>JAGFXS010000124.1 GCA_017861415.1 Bacillota bacterium | reverse complement strand
CTGATTGGGAGGAAACCAATTGGGAGGAGCAGGCTGGATGGGAAGACTTCCCGGACATTCCTGACGAGATTTGGAATCGAGATGTAGACGACGAGGAGGATGGCCGATGAAACGAGTGAGAGGCCGAGCCCTGATTACCCTGTGTGTCGCAGCCTGTCTGCTTCTGGGACTGTCCCTGTTTTGCATCCGCTATGTCGCTCAGGGGCGGGACTGGGTAGGATTTTTTGGCAGCACTTATTTTGAAAACGGAGCTATTTATGACCGCAACGGCACCCTGCTGTACGATGGAGAAACCGGCGACTATGCCGAAAGCAAAGGGGTTCGCAGGGCTACCATGCACCTAGTGGGAGACCGGAACATTGCTACGTCCCTGCGCAACGTGATGGGTGGGCGTCTCTCGGGGTATAACCCTGTTACCGGTACGGCATTTGGCGGCCATGATCTATACCTGAACATTGATGCAAACCTCAATGAGACGGCTTATACCGCCTTGGGTGGGAAGAAAGGCGTTGTGGCCATGTATAACTACAAAACAGGGGAGATTCTCTGTTTGGTGAGCGCCCCTTCCTTTGACCCTAAAAATCCGCCTTCTGCTTCCGCGCTGGAGGATTCGCGTTATGAAGGTGTATTTTTGAACCGATTCTTTTCCTCCACTTTTACCCCGGGGTCCATATTCAAAATCGTAACCACTGCTGCGGTGTTAGAGCGGAAAGCAGACTGGGAAACCTGGCGGTTCACCTGCCCGGGGCACATGGAAATTGATGGTCAGCAAATCACTTGTCCAACGCTACACGGAGCGGACATGACCTTGGGTGAGGCATTTGCTCGTTCTTGTAACTGTGCTTATGCCCAACTTGCCTTAGATCTAGGCGGAGAGCGGCTGCAAGCTTATGCCAAGCAAGGAGGGCTGCTATCGCCGGTGGAAATCAGCGGAATCACCACAGCAACAGGCAGCTTTGTCGTAGGAAAGGCCGCCTCCGGCGACCTGGGCTGGTCCGGCTCCGGACAGTTTCAAGATATGATTAACCCCGCCACCTTCCTGATGATGCTGGGGGGTATCGCCAACGATGGGAATGCCGTTGTACCAACCCTGCTCAAAAAGGAGACCATATCAGACTCAAAAGTCCCCGGTGCATTGGGAAAAGGGCGCAGTCAACAGAGCATTTGGAAGCAAGAAACTTGCCAAAAGCTACGGGAAATGATGCGGAACAATGTGATGGAGACCTACGGGCAGAAACAGTTTGGAGATCTGCCTGTCTGCGCCAAATCCGGTACGGCAGAGGTAGGCAGTGGCTCGCCCCACGCTTGGTTTGCTGGATTTGTGGACGACGAAAAAACACCCCTTGCCTTTCTGGTTCTGGTGGAAAACGGTGGCTCCGGCGCATCTGTTGCTGGTTCTGTGGCAGCAAAGCTGCTGCGGGAGGCAACTGCCCAATGAGGGGAATGGGCGCCTTGTTTGACTTTGGATGAAACAAAAACCCAGCCGGGAAGCCAAATAACTTCCCGGCTGGGTTATATATATGTGGAAGTGGCTGTGCTCAGGCTGTGGTTTCCTCGGGCTTTTCATGGAGGATGCAGCGGCGGCCTTCCTTGGCGTAGAGGGTAAGGCACTTGGTACAGCTGATGCAGGGAGAAGCCTCTCCCGCCTCAAGATGCTTGAGGAAGTCGGGCTGGTTGATGAAGGGGCGAGACATGGAAATAAAGTCGATACCAGCTTCCATCACGGCCTCGATATCCTCCAGGTTACGCACGCCTCCAACCAGAATGAGGGGGATATTCACCAGAGCGTGAACGGCCTTAGCGCGCTCTAAATAGTAGTTATGATTTTTGGATTTACCCTGTCCGATCCAGTCAAAACCGGACAGCTCAATGGCGTTTGCGCCGCAAGCCTCAAATTCCTTACAGAAATAGAGGATATCCTGGGCATAAGCCTCGTCAGCCTCGCCGGCACAATTGGTGTTTACCTTTGCCAGCACAGGATACTCGGAGCCGACTGCCTCGCGGATAGCCACCAGAATACGGCGGATAAAGCGGAAACGGTTTTCGGCAGAGCCGCCATATTCATCAGTTCTCTGGTTGAAATTGGGGTCAAGGAACTGGCTAAGGAGGTATCCGTGGGCACAATGGAGCTGCACACCGTCAAAACCGATCTCCTTGGCCTTTAGAGCGGCGGTGACATGATCCTGCACCAGACGCTCCATATCCGCTTCGGTGAGACCGTGGGTCAACAGGCCGTTAGGTGCCTCGATGCCATCCATGGGGGAGAGGGGAGCGGGATCTTCCATATCCTTGGGAACGAAATAGACTGCCTGTCCTGCATGATGTAGCTGTAGAATCATCTTTCCGCCCCGGGCGTGGACGGCGTCCAACACGTTCTTTTGGCTGGCATAATGCGCTTCGTTACAGAAACCAACCTGGATCTTGGTGGAGCGGCCCTCGGGTGACACATAGGCATAGGCGGTGATAATCAGGGGAACACCGCTGGCGGCAATTTCACTATGGAGGTCAATCTGCTCCTGGGTTGCACATCCGTCCTTGGGGCCAAAGGGATCCTGTGTGGCGGAACGGATGAGGCGGTTGCGCATCTCCAGGCCGGCGATGGTACCGGGGGTAAAGAACTTTGACGACATGATGTAGGCTCCTTTATCTCAATTTCAATTTGACAAGATTACAGTCAAGTCCAAACTATCCTTTCTATTGTAACAAATCGTGTCAAAAAAGCAAGAGAGAAAACCTGCTTGGACAGAGGTAAACGGCCTACGGGTACATTTTCTACAGACATACTGGCACAGGATTGCCCATGGTGAGGCTATCCGTTGTGACGAGACAGTCGAGAGCCAGAATCTGCACCCCGGCAGCTGCGGCTCTCCGCAGGGCCTCGCCAAACTGAGGATGTGTTTTGTCGTTGGGGGAGAAGTGAGACACATCAGACATTTGAACAACGAAGCAGATGGTTGCCTCATAGCCCGCCTGAAGGCTGGCGGAAAGCTCATGAAGATGGCGCACTCCCCGTTGGGTAGGTGCGTCGGGGAAAAAGACGGCTCCATCCTCCTCCAGCGTAACACCCTTCACCTCAACCAATCCTCGACGTCCTTCGGCCTCCCAGTAGAAATCAAACCGGGAGGTTCCAAATTTGAATTCCGGGCGCAGAAGGGTCAAATTAGGAACAAAATGGCCTGCCTGAGCCCATTGGGCAAAGACCTTATTGGGGGCCTGGGAATCCAGATTGATGAGACGTTCTCCCTTTTGAACCGTAACAAGATCATAGGCGGTTTTTCGGGCGGGATTGCTGCTGTGAGAGAGCCAAACCGACACGCCGGGTATGAGAAGCTCCCTGCAGCGGCCGGTATTCTTTACGTGACAGCGGACAGGGGTGCCATTCACAAGTACGTCGGCCACAAAGCGGTTGGGCCTGGCCTGAAACACGGCGGGGACCACAGTCTCATACCGCATGTGGCGCCTCCTGATACTTGTTGAGCCAGGCTAGTATGTCCTCATATACCTCGCCCCGATTGATCTCGTTAAGCATTTCATGACGGCCTTCGGGATAGAGCTTTAGGCGAACGGAGGTAAAGCCGGCCCGGATCAAAGCGTAGAATACCCTGCGGACACCCTCGCCCCGTTCCCCTACGGGGTCGTGATCT
>JAGFXS010000123.1 GCA_017861415.1 Bacillota bacterium | reverse complement strand
TGGTTCTGACCAAAAAGTTCAAAGGTATACTTATGCGCACTGGCTTGATACTCTCCGGAGAAATTGAGGTCAATATCGGGCACCTTATCACCGCCGAACCCCAAAAAGGTCTCAAAGGGGATATGGAAGCCGTCCTTGGCATAAGGGGTTCCGCAGACGGGACAGTCAGCATTGGGCATGTCCGCGCCGCAGCCGTAGCCCTCTCCCGCTTCAAAGTCCGAGTGGCGGCAATTGGGGCAGCGGTAATGGGCCGGGAGAGAATTGACCTCCGTGATCCCCGCCATGAAGGCCACGATTGAGGAGCCTACCGAGCCTCGCGAGCCCACCAGATAGCCGTGATCTAGGGAATCCTGCACCAGCTTCTGGGCGGACATATAGATGACATCGTACTGGCAGCTGATAATGTCGTTCAGCTCCGTCTCTACCCGCTTGGTCACCGTCTCAGGCGGATGTTCGCCATACAGTTCCTTTACCTTGCCCCAGACCAGATCCTGGAGTTCCTGGGCCGAGTTTTCAAGCTTAGGGGTAAAGAGACCGTCGGGCAATGGCTTCACCGCCTCGCACCAGTCCGCCACCAGATTGGTGTTCTCCACCACCACCTGATAGGCAGTTTCCTTTCCAAGGTAGGAAAACTCCGCCAGCATCTCCTCTGTGGTGCGGAAATACAAGGGGTTATCCGCGTCGGCATCGTCAAAGCCCTTGGTGTCCAGCAAAATTTTGCGATAGATTTCGTCCTCCGGATCCATGAAGTGCACATCCCCTGTGGCACAGACAGGCTTACCCAACTCCTGTCCAAGGCGGACGATGGTGCGATTCCATTCTCGGAGCTGCTCCATGGTTGAGACCTGGGGTCTCCCCCCCTTTTCCGCACGGAGCATGAAGGCATTGTTGCTTAGGGGCTGGATCTCCAAAAAGTCATACCATGAGGCAATGCGGCACAGTTCTTCCCAACTTTTCCCCCGCATCACCGCCTGATACAGTTCTCCCGCTTCGCAGGCTGAACCGATGATGAGCCCCTCTCGGTTCTCATTGATAGCACTTTTGGGCATGATGGGAAAGCGCTTGAAATACTCCAGGTGAGACAGAGACACCAGCTTATAGAGGTTGCGCAGTCCCTCTTTATTCTTAACCAGAATAATTAGATGCCTGGGCATGCGCTTACCCTTGCCCAGACTATTCATCCGACCCATGGCACCGTTGATTTCCTCCAGGCAGGTAACACCCAATTCCTCCAACATGTAAAAAAGAGGCTTTAGCATATAGGCCACTGTTACAGCGTCATCCACCGCCCGGTGGTGTTGGAAATCCGGCAGCTCCAGATGCCGCGCCACCAGGTTCAGTTTATAACGACCCAGCTCCGGCAGAAGGTTCTGGGATAAGGCCAAGGTATCCAGCGAGGTGGCGCTGAAAGGGATATCGTAGCGGGTGCAGCCCTCCCGTATAAAACCCATGTCAAATTCCGCATTATGAGCAGCTAAAGGCTTGTCTCCCACAAAATCCAAAAAGGCCCGGATAGCCTCCTCTTGACCGGGGGCATCCCGCACCATCTCGTCGGTAATACCGGTGAGCTGCACAATTTCAAAGGGAATAGGCTTGCCGGGGTTTACAAAGGTCTGGAATCGCTCCTTAATCTCTCCGTTCTCCAGCAGCACGGCGCCGATTTCTGTCAGCCGCTCCCGCTTTCGATCCAAGCCTGTGGTTTCAATATCAAAGGCTACCATGGGGCCGTTCAGGGGACCCTTGGCAGGACCATGAACCACCAGCTTCTCATCCACGTTGTTGATATAGTAGGCCTCCACGCCCAGAAGCACCTTGATCTTACTTTTGGCGGCGGACCAAGCATCGGGAAAAGATTGCACAACGCCATGATCTGTGACGGCAATGGCAGGGTGACCCCAATCAATGGCCCGACTGATCACCGCCTTGGTGTCCGTGAGGGCATCCATGGTGGACATCTTTGTATGTAAGTGAAGCTCCACTCGCTTTTGGGGTGCCTTGTCTTCCTTTTTGGGCTTCTCCACTTGACAGATTAGCTGCGGCTCCAACACCATGTCGTTATCAAAGCGGTTAATGGTGAGACGGCCCTGGATCTGCAGGCGCTGCCCCTTTTTCACCCCGTCTACAATGGGCTGACCTTCCTCTCGAGGCATAAACTTGGTCACCCGGATGGAGCCGGTATAGTCCGTCACATCAAAGGAAATCACCCAGGCCCCGCGCTTTTTCAAATCACGATGCTCCACAAAAAAGACATCGCCCTCAACCACCACGGTATCCATATCCAGCTCCAAGCTTCCCATGGGAACTGGCCTTCTCTTAATGGCACGGGTGCCGAAAATACGGCGGTTCTTGCTTCCCTTTTCCTCCGCCGGACGGGCCGCCACCGCCTGCCGAAGTGCCTCCTGACGAAGGCGCTCCGTCTTCTGAAAAACATCTTCCGTCTCCTGTTTGGCAGGCTCCTCATCCGGGGGAGTTTCCACAGGCTGCAGCTCCCGGGGGGAAGACTCCGATGTCTGAACTGAAGGTATTGGGGGCACCGGGAGCTTGTCCACTCCGGCTTCCAGCCGGAGGCTCACAACCGACACCCCATAGGCGACGGCTAGGCCGTCTTCCACGCAGGTCAAAAGAGCCGGTGCGGGGGGCCGCTCGCATACAATCACCGCCTCAATTCTACGGGTGGCGGAATCAATGGTGGCCTGAGTAATCTCCCAGGTCTCAAGAACTGCACGGTGCTCCGGCGACGGCTGGTAGGCGGAAAACAATTCAAAAAAAGGCAGCTTCTGCTCTGTCATGACTTCGTCCTTTCTGGTTTCTCTATGGCAATGCGTCGATAAGAGCAAAGAGCTCTTCCACCAGCGCCTCCTGGGGTACGCGCTTGATGATCTCGCCCCGACTAAATAAAAGGCCCACACCGTCTCCCCCGGCGATGCCCACATCAGCGGCGGCGGCCTCTCCGGGGCCGTTTACTGCACAGCCCATGACCGCCACGGTGATGGGTTTGTTCACCGTCTCTAAACGCCGCTCAACCTCCTGCGCCAGTGGGATCAGATCTATCTTTGTTCGTCCACAGGTGGGACAGGCAATGAGTTCAGGCCCTTCACGCCGCAATCCAGCAGCCTTCAGAATATCCCGGGCTACGTAGACCTCCTCCACCGGATCTGCAGTAAGGGTCACCCGGAAGGTATCGCCGATACCCAGCGCCAACAGGCCTCCGATGCCCACCGCCGACTTCAGGGTGCCCATCTTCATGGTTCCCGCCTCGGTCACCCCAAGATGGAGAGGATAGTGGGTGCGCTCACTCATCAGCCGATAGGCTGCCATGGTGATGGGTACGTTGGAGGATTTTAGGGAAATGATAATGTCATCAAAATCAAATCGGTTAAGGAGCGCCACATGGCCCAGGGCCGATTCCACCAACCCCTCTGGGGTAACGCCACCGTACTTGGCCAAAATCTGCTTCTCCAGTGAACCGCCGTTCACCCCGATACGGATGGGAATTCCTTTGGTCCGGCAGGCAGCGGCCACGACCTTCACCCGGTCCTCCCCGCCGATATTTCCCGGGTTAAGGCGCACCTTGTCCGCCCCGGCAGCTATGGACTCCAGAGCCAGCTTATAGTCAAAGTGGATATCTGCCACCAAGGGGATATCGATC
>JAGFXS010000044.1 GCA_017861415.1 Bacillota bacterium | reverse complement strand
TCCCTTGCAGTGCCCCGCCTCAGGTTTCCCCGTCAGCGACAGCTTTAGTAGAATACCACCTTCTTCCCCCTATGTCAATACCTTTTTTCCACTTTATTTCCCCCCCTCCTCTCGTCGGTTTTCGGCTCCCCGCTCCTTATGCTGAACCCAAAAGAACAGAAGCACCAGCAGGCCACCCGCCAGAAGACTTCCCAAGGGCATTAAACTTTGCTGGCTGAGCTCCAAAAGGCCTTTCTTTCCGGCCAGTAGCTCTCCTCCCACAAAGGCCAGCCCACCGGCCAATATGACACTCCAACGTTGCTCTTGCTGTCCGAGAACCGCCGCCGTTAGGCGCTTAACTCCGAAAAGCAGCAGCCCCAGCAGGGCAACATCCCCCAGCATCCACAGGGCAGAGACCACTGCCTCCAGCCGCTGAAAGGCGCCGGTAAGACCCAATCCAGCCACCATTTGAAAAAAGGGCCTCTGTGTCACTTCTACTAAGGGAGCGCCGAAGGTACCGATGATGAGAAAGAGCAGCAGCGCCAAAACCAGAAACAGCGTCAGTGTCCACCGCACTACCCTGGCCCGATCCCCTGGCCGCACGGTGATGTTCCCGGCAAAGAACAGCCCATAAAGGCTGATGGAGATGATCCCCAATACCGAGATGGCTACCACAGGAACATGTGCCAGCTCATCCCGGGTAAAGAGGAGCACATATTCCGGCTGCACGCGCAGTCCGCCCAGTAGGACAATGCCCACCAGCCCGGCGGCGATAGCCAGATAGAATATCTCGCAGGTTCGAACAAAAGCGGGCAGTCTTCCCGCGGCCATCCAGACCGCCAGCAGCAGCACCACAGCGGAAAAGAACACCGGCGTGCCCTCCGCCATGGTAAGACGCCTTGCGCATCGGGCCGCATTTACCACCAGAAGAAAGAGTCCCCACAATAGATATATAAAAGCAATGCCTCTTCCCGCCACTTTGCCGAATGCCTTTTCCAGTCCCTGCCCCAAATCCAGTCGTTCCTCCTTGACAGGTCGCCGAAAGGCAAGCCAGAGCAGCAGCAGGACAGGCAACGCCGCCAGCAGAGGTGCTAACCAGGCCGCCGTCCCCGCCCGGGCAATTCCGGGAATGGTCTCGGCCCCCAGGGCCATGAGGGCTATAAATAGCATCACCATCATCTGCCGCATGGAAATGTTTTGATCTCTCATGGTTCTCTCCTATCCCATTCCAATGCTTTCGGTAGCGGAGCCTTCAGGCGCCGGAGGTAAGCCTCGCCCGCACAGTGACCTCTAGCCCCAAACTGCCATACACCGCATCCCACTGCTCCGATAAATCAGTCCAAAAACGAAGATCCCGCAGCCCCGCTTGACGGCGCAACCCGGCGCCGTCCACATCCAACTCCTGCAAAAGTGCTGCTGTTTTACCCAAATCACCAGCAACCTTCCGTTCCACCTGACCTGTCAGGTCCGACACCTCATCCTGGGAGCGCACCTCTAAAAGCTGTCCCTCCACATCACAGACCAAGGATAGCCCCAGTAGCTGATTTTGGTCTCTCACCGGATATACCTTGCAGCCGCCGCTGTGAAGCTGAACGGTGCCATCCCGTCCGTCTTCCGCTTTAACCTGCAAGTTCCAGAAGAGAGAGCGTCCCGAGAGGATGGCGGTCATATCGGCAAAATCCTCCTCCAGGTAGCCCACCACAGTATCCTTCTTGCAGATGGCATACCCCGCCAGAACCAGGTCAGAGCCCGTCCATCGGAGAGCTGGAATCAAGGCCACGCCGTCATCGGCCAACCGGGCTGCAGTCTCCCGCAGGGTACAGGGCGGCAGTGAGGTCCCCGCTTCCCCGCTGGTCTTCAGGGTGTCCAATCGTTTGGAGATATCCAGCTCCCCTGAAAACACCTGGGACATTTCCGCCTCCCGGAGGAGCCAGAGGTTGGATTCCATGCTTTGCTCCCCGTTCTGGAGGCTATATTGCAAAAGCCGTTCCAGCTGCTCTGCCGCAGCCCGCTCGCTGACGATGATATGCCCCACATGGGCGTAGCTCACAGTTTCGGTACCCTGATCACGGGTCTGTAGCCGAGCTTCAGAGAAAGAAGGGCCTTCTCCCACATAGCAGCGGGGTGGCTGATCTTTCCGGCCCTGGGATATGGCAAAGACCTTTATAGCCTCCTCCGGCCTGTCCACCCCCAGAACGCTGGCGATGGCGGTGCTCCGAGGTTCTTTTGCCCGGGGCAGAGAGAAGGTATCCCGACAGCCTGAAAGCCCCAAAGTCAGACTCAGAACCAGCGCTGCTAGAAGTCCTGTGCTGAGTGTTCGTTTCATCATTGATCCCTCATCATATTTGGTAAGGCTGGGCCTTACTTCTGATTTCGTTTGTTTTGCACCTTTAGTGCCCGCTCCCGGAATTTTACCCATAGGAGCGGCCGCCTGAGCACGCCGTCCAGTTGCTCTCCGCCCACGGCGGCAAAGGGTGTGAGATATGGCACACCGAAGCTTTCCAGCGCGGCAACATGGTGTACCAGCACCACTGCGGCGGCCACCATGCCGAAAAGGCCGGAGATTCCGGCTGCGATGACCAGCACTAGGCGCCACAGGCGCAAGGCTCCCGCCACCTCCTGAGAGGGCATGGTATACCCCGCGATTCCCGCAACCGCCACCACAATGAGCACCGCCGGGGATACGATCCGCGCTTCTACGGCGGCAGTCCCCACCACCAGACCTCCTAAAATAGAAACTGTGGTGCCAATGGCGGGCGGCAGGCGCAGTCCCGCTTCCTGGACGATCTCAAAGGCGATGAGAAGAATGAGCACCTCAAAGAGGGTGAAGAAGGGCACATCCACCTTTGCTTCTACAATGGACCAAGCCAGAGAGGCGGGGATCATCTCCGGGTGGAAATTCACCGCCGCCACATAGAGGGCGGGGAGAAAGATCGCCACCAGCAGGCAGACATAGCGCAGGATCCGCAGGAAGGAGGCTTCCATCCAGTTTTTCGCCTTGTCTTCGCCGGTTTTGAAAAACTGTCCGAAATTGCCGGGCAAGAGAAAGCCCATAGGCAGGCCGTCAGCCAGAATGCCTACCCGGCCCTCCACCAATCCGGCACAGAAGCGGTCGGGCCGCTCGGTGTACGCCATGAGGGGGAAGGGCGTCTTCACGCTGTCCGCCAGATACTCCTCCAAATTTGCCGTGGACAGAAGGGCATCAATGTCAATTTCTCGGATGCGCTTTTGCGCCTCCTGCACCAGATCAGGATTGGTTAGCTCTTCTATATAAAAAATATCTACAGGGGTAAGGGACTGCCTTCCCACCAGCTCTTCCTTGATTTTCAGGGCCGGGGTACGGAGCCGCCGTCGTATCAGGACGGAATTCACTCGGATATTTTCCACAAAGGAGTCCCGTGCGCCCTTGAGTACCGGCTCGTTCTCCGGCTGAGAAATCCCTCTCCCATCTTCCGACGGGACAAAGCAAGAAACTGCCCGGCTCTCTCCCGGCAGTAGCAGAATGGCGTTGCCCATGGCCAGATCAAAAACCACCTGATCCAGGGTATCCCGAAGTACGACAGCCATATTGTACAGGCCGCCATAGAGCATCCAGGACACCACGCTCTCCACAGCCATGTCCTGTAGGCCCTTGCCCTCAGTCAAGGGCTTTAATATGGAGTCATTGACCTGTCCTGTTTTCACCATGCCGATGATGGTAAACATGACCCCTCGCTTATTGGGATCACCCCCGATGAGCACCTCCCGCTCCCAGAAATCCGTACAGTCTCTATAGAGATTGCGGATGTTCTCCGGGGTAATGGCGCCCGGGAATCTGGGTTCCGGCTTGGGGTGATAGGGAATTTCCTCCCGGTCTGAAGCCATCAAACCGCCTCCTTTCAACAGGAATACTCTGGGCTAGTATGACCGAATTTCCTGCAATCATACAAAAATACGGCTGATTGCATCGGCATCGGGTTTAGTAACCCTTTCCTTGACGATTGCCGCCGAATAATGATATACTAAATTGATTATTCAGCTCTTTGGTAGATTAACCTTCATTATAATAAGGGAGCAGCGTCCATGAAAACGATCATTTTGGAGAAGCTGGAGCTTGCCACCAATGTGACCACCCTCTCCCAGCGGGGGGGCGGAATGGAACTCTATGCCGTCCTCCACGCCGATGGGTACGGCGCAGGACTGACTGCCCTGGCGCTGGAGCTACGGGCAGCGGGGATCACCCGCTTTGCGGTGACGGAACCGGAGGAGGCCATGGCCCTGCGGGAGGCAGGCCTTGTCCAGGAGGAAATTCTGCTGCTACGGACCATTCGGGACGAGGACATGCTGGATCGACTGGCGGAGCTCTCCGTGGTCTTTACCGTGGATAGCTATGACAGTGGAAGCCATCGAAAGCGATAAAATTACGTCTTTATACCGAAACCTGCCAAGCCTTGCCTTTTCGGGGATTTACGCCCAAGCCAGAAAGAGTGGTTGGCGAGATGGCAGCACGGAGATTAGTCAGCTTCAGTTAGAGCAGCTCCTCACCCGCATCCGCAATGCAGGCTACGAGACGGGCACGGTCCATTTGGGAGAAGACGGTCCTCTATCCGAGGAGGCCACGGCCCTTCGGGTGGGGCGGAGCCTCTTGGGTAGAAGCCCCAAGGCGCGAGGCAAGAAGCTCTGCCGTTTAGGCCGGGGCGAGATTGCCCTGGACGAGCCCTATTGGCTGCCGGAGGGTAGCGTGGTGGGAGAAAGTTCTCCCTATCGCCTGCGGAAGGCGGCTCAGGTTGTAACCATTCCCGTGGGCCTGGAAAATGGACTGGGGGCACTGGGGCAGGGCTATCGAGGCTTCTGGGCCCGGCTATTGCGGCACAGCTCCGGGGTGGATTTCTGGATCGGCGGCCAGCGGGTTCGCACCCTTGGCGGTGTCGGCTCCCGGGAGACCATATTAGATGTGACGAAGCTTCGCTGCGGGGCAGGAGACCTGGTTACCTTTGACCTAGATCCCCTCTGCGCTCGGGGTTTTACGGTAGAATTTCGCTGAGGCGGAAAGGAGCGCATTCCATGCGGGCAGTGATTACCCGGGTGCGGGAGGCGTCGGTAACCATCGACGGACAGGTACGCGGTTCTATAGGCAAGGGACTTTTGGTTCTTCTTGGGGTAGGACCGGAGGATACAGAGGCGGAGGCCCTTCGCTTGGCGGACAAGGTCGCCGGCCTACGGATTTTTTCCGATGACCAGGGTAAAATGAACCTGAATCTTGCCGCCGCTGGCGGAGAGGTTCTGGCAGTATCCCAGTTCACCCTGTTTGCAGATACCAAGAGCCGCAGGCCCGGCTTTACCAAGGCCGCGGGCCCAACTCTAGCGATTGCTCTCTATGAGCATTTTATGGAAGAATGCCGTCGCCTTGGTTTTCGGGTGGCGTCTGGGGAGTTCGGGGCGGATATGCAGGTGTCCTCCATTAACGACGGCCCCGTCACCATTCTTCTTGACACAGATCACATGTAGTACTGCATCCTCTGGCATAATATTAAATGAGGTGATTCTTAGTTATGATAGTTAAGCATATGCAGGTCGGCCAAATTGGCACCAACTGCTATCTCCTGGGAGACGAAGAAACCAAGCTCTGCGCCATTGTGGATCCCGGCGACCAACCCCAGTGGGTGGGCCAGATGATCCAGGACGCTGGCATGACACTCCAGTGCATTCTGGTAACCCACGGTCATTTTGATCACGTTCTGGGTGTCCCTGGCCTGCTGGCACTCTATCCCGACACCCCTGTTTACATCCACCAGCAGGAGGTGGATCACGGCCCCAGCGCAGAGAACTATATGAAGCTAAAGCCCGTTCCAAACCTTCGCTACTGCAACGAAGGTGATGAAATCGCCCTTGGCAATCTCACCATCAAGGTGATGAATACCCCCGGTCACTCCCCTGGCTCCTTGATTTTCCAGGTAGGAGACGCTCTCTTTGTCGGAGATACTCTGTTTAAGGGCTCCTGTGGCCGCACAGACTTTGCCGGCGGCAGCTATGAGGAAATGCTCCGCTCCTTAAAGCGTCTCCACGACATGGAGGGAGACCTTCGCGTCTTCCCCGGACATGAGGGCTTCACCACCCTGGCGGCAGAGCGGGAGAATAACTACTTCATGAAGGACGCGGTGCAAAGCGCTCCATGAAGCTCTATTTTGAGGGCCACGGAGAGCGCTACGCCGTAGAGCAGAGCCTGCTCACCCTGTTTCCCGGGGAACGTCCGATGTATCCGGAGGTGCCCCCCAGCGGGGACAATGAACTAGAGCTTTCTCTGGAGGAAGGGCCAGACGGCTTTTCCTCCAGGGCTTTGCTGCGGCGCGACGGCCATTGCTATGAGGCCCACAGCCATGTGCCGTCATCTGAGGGGGTGCGTGACGTTGTTTCTTTGACCCGCCTGCGCCGACGTTGCCTGCAGGAGGCCTTTTATCTGGCTGCCGTTAAGCATTTAGGCTATGAACCGCCTTGGGGGATGCTCTCGGGCGTTCGCCCGGTGAAGCTGCCCGTTCGAGCAGTGCTGGGCGGCGCCACCCTAGAGGAGGCTGAGGTTCAGCTACAAGATCGCTATCGGGTCTCTCCCCTTCGCCGTGAACTAGCTATGGATTGCGCCCGGGAGGCCCTTGCGGCAAAGGCTGCTCTCGGACCCCGGGATATCTCTCTTTATATCGGTATCCCCTTCTGCCCGACTCGCTGTGCCTACTGCTCCTTTATTTCCGCGGCTGGTCATAATAACAGGCTGATTGAGCCTTATCTGGCGGTGCTGCATGATGAGATCCGCGCCGCAGGGGCGCGTGTCCGAGAGCTAGGTGTCAACATCCATTCCGTTTATATCGGGGGCGGAACCCCCACCACCCTGTCTCCCTCTCAGCTCTCCGCCCTTCTCGGCGCGGTGCGGGAGGCTTTTTCCCTTTCATCAGGCATTGAGTTTACAGTAGAAGCGGGCCGGCCGGACACCATGACCCGTGAGGTTCTAACTGCTATCCGGGATGGGGGTGGCAACCGCATCTCTCTCAACCCCCAAACCATGTCCGATCAGGTTTTGCGTACCATCGGCAGGGCCCACACGGCCGCAGATACGCTCCGGGCATGGGAGCTGGTTCAGGCAGTGGGCTTTCCAGGGGTAAATATGGATCTCATCGCCGGTCTGCCTGGGGATGATCTTTCGGGCTTTCAGGACACCCTATCAAAGGTACTGGCCCTGGGTCCTGAGAATGTAACGGTTCATACTCTAGCGCTCAAGCGCGGCTCCCGCCTGAAAGAGGAGGGGAGCGAGATACCGTCAGGATCCCAGGTTGCAGAAATGCTGGACTTTGCCTGGGCCGCTCTGCGTAAGGCAGACTATCTCCCCTACTATCTCTATCGCCAAAAATTTATGTCCGGCGCCCTAGAAAACGTAGGCTGGTGTAAGGAAGGCCTTTCCAGTGTCTATAATATCTGCATGATGGAGGAGCTACACTCCATTCTGTCTCTGGGGGCAGGCGGTGTCACCAAAATTATTGATTATGAGAGCGGCTCTCTCCGGCGGTTTTCCAACCCCAAATATCCCCAGGAATACATCCGGGAAGGCCCTCGTATGATACAAGAAAAGCGTGAACTGCTCCTGTGACGGGGCACGCAGCTTTTGAGATGAAAAGGAGGACTGCGCACTATGGCATATCAACTGAAGGAGATCAATGAAGCGGTCTTGGAGAATCCTCAGGCTTTTCTCGCGGACTGCGATCGACAGTATCAGGAAAAGATTAACCACGCGGCGGACGTTATCATAGAAAACTTGGAGAAAAGCCCCATCGTGCTGCTTTCCGGCCCCTCCGGCTCCGGCAAGACCACCACCGCCATGAAGGTGGAGGAGGAACTGCGCCACCGTGGCATACGGTGCCATACCATTTCCATGGACAATTATTTCCGTACCCTCAACAAGGAAACGGCACCCCTGACAGACTCGGGGGAAGTGGACTTTGAGTCTCCCCTTTATATGGATATGGAGCTGCTTCATGAGCACTTCACCCTCCTGGGTGCCGGGCAGGAGATCACGGTGCCCAAGTTTGAGTTTACCCGGCAAATGCGCAATGATGCATTGGGCTATCGACTGAAGCTGGAGAAGAATGAAATTGCCATATTCGAAGGAATCCACGCCTTAAACGACGACATCACCAGCCGTCATCCCGAGGCCACAGGAATCTACATCTCCGCCCGTTCGGATATTTTGGAGGGAGACATCCTGCGCTTCAAGGGCACTTGGATGCGCCTAACCCGCCGGGCCGTCCGTGACTATCAGTTTAGAGGCACCGGTGTGGAAGCTACCCTGGCCATGTGGGGCAACGTTCGCCGGGGAGAAAAGCTGTATATCTCACCCTTCCGCCACCGGGCCAAGGTGACCATTGACTCCTCCTTCCCCTATGAGGTTCCCGTCATGCGGAACTTTGCCACCCCCCTTCTGGAGGCGGTACTGGCAGGTGTGCCCCAGGATAACCCCCGGCATGACGAGCTACTGAATCTCATCAACGCCTTCTCCTTCTTCGAGCCTATCGACCCTGCCCTGGTGCATCCTGACTCCCTGCTGCGGGAATTCATCGGAGGCGGCAGCTATACCTATAAATAAACCAGCTGCATAGCGACTCAATATCAAAAACCGCCCTCGTGGGCTCGGAATTTAAACATAAAGGATGCGGTATCATGTCTACAACACCTGAGGATTCTGTCCAGCAGACTCCTGAAACCTGTACCCACAACTGCGGCACCTGCGGCAGCGACTGCGCCCAGCGCAGCCCGGAATCACTTCTGGCCCCGCCCAACCCCCTCTCCCGAATCCGAAAGGTCTATGCCGTCATGAGTGGCAAGGGCGGAGTGGGGAAAAGCTCCGTCACAGCCCTTTTGGCTGCCGCCATGTCAAAGATGGGTTATCGGGTAGGCGTACTGGATGCGGACATCACCGGCCCCTCCATCCCCCAGGCTTTTGGCGTTCACAGCCGAGCTGAGGGCAGCGACCGGGGCATCTTGCCCGAATACAGCGCCGGAGGCGTGGCCATCATGTCCTTAAACCTCCTTCTAGAGGAGGAAACTGCTCCTGTCCTCTGGCGCGGCTCTCTCATTGCCTCCGCGGTGAAGCAGTTCTGGACCGACGTAATCTGGGGCGACTTGGACGTTCTTTTCATCGATATGCCCCCCGGCACAGGAGATGTCCCCATGACCGTATACCAGTCCATTCCGGTGGACGGCATTCTGGTGGTTACCTCGCCCCAGGATCTGGTCTCCATGATCGTCCAGAAGGCGGTGAACATGGCTGCCCTGATGGAAAAGCCCGTGGTGGGTCTCATTGAAAACTACAGCTACTTCCAGTGCCCCGACTGCGGCGGCCGTCATCATATTTTCGGAGAGAGCCAGCTGGAAAAGGTAGCCGCCGAAACGGGCCTGCCCATTTTAGCCCAGATGCCAATTGACCCCGCCATAGCCCAGGCCGTTGACGCTGGTGCCATTGAATCTCTGGCGGAAAACCATCTGATTTCCGTGGCAGAACAACTGGCAGACCAGCTGGCCTGATCCATCCCCACAAAGGAGAACCTTTCCATGAAGCTGATATCTTGGAACGTCAACGGCCTGCGCGCCTGCCTGAAAAAGGGCTTTCTGGATTCCTTTCAATTTTTGAACGCCGATATCTTTTGCCTGCAGGAGACAAAGCTTCACCCCGATCAGGTGGAGCTGGAGCTCCCCGGCTATCACCTGTTCTGGAACAGTGCCGAAAAGCGCGGCTATTCCGGAACGGCCATTTTCACCCGGCAGGAGCCCCTTTCCGTCACCTACGACTTCGGCGAGGCGCACCACCGCCAGGAAGGCCGCATCATTACGGCAGAATACCCTGATTTCTACGCAGTCTGCTGCTACACCCCCAACTCTCAGGACGGCCTACGACGCCTTTCCTACCGCATGGAGTGGGAGGATGCCCTTCGTGCCTATCTGTTGGAGCTAGATGCCAAAAAACCCGTGATCTTCTGCGGGGATTTAAATGTTGCCCATCAGGAAATTGACCTGAAAAACCCCAATACCAACCACAAGAACCCCGGCTTCACCGACGAAGAGCGGGAGAAGATGACCCAGCTGCTCTCCGCCGGCTTTTCAGACAGCTTCCGCTGCCTGTACCCGGATAAGACAGATGCCTACTCCTGGTGGAGCTACCGCTCCGCCGCCAGGGAGCGGAACGTAGGGTGGAGAATCGACTACTTTATTGTCTCCACCCGGCTGATGCCCCATGTGGAAAACGCCATGATTTATCCTGAGATTGAGGGCAGCGACCACTGCCCTGTGGGTCTCCTTTTGAAGCCTTTTTCCACATCCGGCGAATAACTTTGCACAAAAACGCCCCGTTCCGGCCGACTCAGGCCGAAACGGGGCGTTTTTTCGTGTCTTATCGCTTGGCTTTTCCGCTGAGATGCTCCACGGTGATCTCCCAGACCATGGTCTTCGGGCCGGAGGCGGCAATGTACTTCATTCCTCCCGTTCGGAAATCGGAGGAGTACTTGTCGATGATGGCCTCCATAATCTTCTGCTTGTCCTCGGGGGCGGCCTCTTTGGCTGTTCCGAAGGCCATTGCACTTTCAAATTTAGTCCCGAAGGACTCAGGCATCACCTGTGTGTGTCCCACCGCCACAAAGGAAACCTTGGGGTGGTGTTTCATATTCTCCAGTTTCTTCCCTTCCATGGCGCAGTGGAAACAGATCTTTCCGTCCACCATCACATGGGACACAGGGATTCCGTAAGGGTACCCATCCTCCCCTAATGTGGACAGTACGCCGTATTCGGCCTTCTCCAAAATGGCCAGGGCCTCCTCCCGGCTAATTTCCCGGTCGGATCTTCTCATGCTCTGAAACAAGGGAAACACATCCTTTCTCTATCTTCATGCGGTCATCAAACCTGTCGCAACAGCCGGATATCCTGTCCGAAAAAGGGCAGCGGCTCATATTCTCCCTCTAGGCGAGAGATGATCTGGGGGGTATAGCGCCGCCTCAGCTCGTCAATACTGAAGTTGGAGGAGATGATGGTGCAGCGCTCCTCTGCCAGCCGGGTATTTACCAGCTGATAGAGGGCGGACTGGACAAAGGGCGTTGTCAGCTCACTGCCCAGATCATCCACAATGAGCAGATCGCAGTTTAAATATTTTCGGGTAAGGTCTCTGGCCTCCCGGATGTTGTCCGTATCCCGGGAGAACTTCTGTTCCTCAAAGCGGGCGAAAATGCCCCCGGCGGTGTCATAGACCACGGAGCGCCCCCCTTCAGATACCTCTCGCGCAATGGCGGCGGAGAGAAAGGTCTTCCCTAACCCGGTGCCGCCGTAGAAAAAGAGGTTCCGCAGCCCGTCCTGCCCCGGCTTCTGGGCAAAGCGGCGGCAGACCGCCAGTACCTTCTCCATGTTCTGCCGGGGTGAGCGCCCGTAGGCAGGCCAGAGAGTATCCTCATAGTAGTCTAGGCGGAAGCGGGAAAAGCTCTGCATCCCCATGTTGAGGGTGGAGGACAGCTCTCGGATCTGCTCCTCAGCGCACAGGGCACGCAGGCAGCGGCACATGGAGGCCCCCCGCCAGCCGGTATCGTTGCAGAGGGGACAGACAGGGCGATCTTCCAGCTCCTCGGGTCGGTAACCCGCCTCCCGCAACAGCCGCAGCCGCTCCTCCTGTAAGGCCTGGTTCTGCTCCCGGAGAGCAGCGAGAGCCTCCCCCGGATCCTCTCCCTTTCGGAAGGCGGCCGAGATAACCCGGGGCAGGGTCTCCCGCAAACGGCGATCTAGCTCCGCCACTCGAGGTGCGTCCCGGTATAGACTTTTCTTCAAGGAAGCAAGGCCCTCCTGCCGTCGGAGACGGCGCTCCTCCAGCCGGGCGGTGGCCCGCCGGAGAACAGCTTCGCTATAGGACATAGGCTATTCCTCCTTCCGGTCTGCGGCCCTGTGAAAAAGCCGATCCAAGCGGTCCATATCCTGCCGCAGCCTGTCCCCGGTCCTGGGGGCGGGAGATTGCCCGGCCGCGGCCGCAGGGGCCTCGGGACTTTTCCACTGCTCTGCGTTTATAATTTCCTCCTTGGTTCTCAGGCCCTTCTGGTGCCAGCTACGGAGGATGGAATTCATGTAGGGCCAGTTCATGGCCTGTTTTTTCAGCACGGTCTTCTCATAGGCCAGGCGGATGGCATCATCCTGGAAGGCCCATTCGTTCCAAGTCTCCAGATAGCGGCGCTCGGCATCCACCGCTTCCCGTCCATGAATGCCCAAAAGAGGCAGCAGCCGGCTGGCAGCCTCTTGACGACGGCCCATGGTCTGGATATGCTCTTCCGCTTTGTCCAGGGTATCCACCCCCTGGCGGTGCCAGCGAAAGGCCTCCTTTTTGATTTGGGACAGGGTGGGTCGTCTCCCCGGGCCCTGCTTTTCCTCCGTCTGGGTAATACACCAACCTGTGAGGAGGAGGATCACCTCCGGCGGCAGAGCCAGATAATCGGAGAGGATCAGCAGCGTTTTCAAATCCGCCGGTGATAGAAGCCTGCCAAGCCGCTTTTGCAGCTCCTCCACCAGCATCCGAAAGCTGCGCTCTTCCTCCAGTCGCAGGGCCACATCCAGCTGCGTATAGTCCGGCGGCCCCTCGGGTTCTGGTTTTGCCTCAGGTGCCTTCTCCGGGGTTTTATGGGGATCCGCCAGCTCTAGGCGCACCAAGGTCTCCCAGGCAACACGAGTCCGCTCTGCAGACCAGGAAAGCCCCCCGGCATCCCCTCTGGAAAGCAGGGAAAGATACAGCAGAGCAGGGTCTCCGTTTTCGCAATTGAGAAGGCGTTCCGCCGCCTCTCTGGGCAGGGACAGAACCCCTCCGGGGAATAAAAAGCCCGCCATGGCGGCACCTCCTTCCAAGTCTTTGCTTCGTATCCTCTATTTTACATGATAATCCGCCGTTCGTAAACAGGGAAAAGCACCAGCCCCGCGCCCCTCCCATTGAGAAATCTTCACAGAAAAGTGGCATATAGGCATAAAAAGTTTATCAGAACCTCTGTTATCTTGCGGCGGACTTGTGCTATAATAAGGAATACTATTTTTAAAGGCCACATAGCCCAGTGAGGGCTTGCAATGAATATGATCTTACGCACACCCCCAGACGCAGCGGAAACCACAAGGAGGAATTTGGAATGAAAAACCGCGTAACCGTCACCCTTGGCAATCAAAGCTATACGCTGGTATCCACAGAGGACAGTATGTACATGCAGCAGGTGGCCGCTCATGTGAACGATGAGCTGGGCCGCATCACCAATGAAGCCCATCTCTCCATTGCAGACGCCGCCATGCTCACCGCCATGAACATCGCCGATCAGTACTTTAAGGAACGGGAATCCTCGGACAACCTCCGCCACCAGCTGAAGGAATATCTGGAGGATGCCACCCGGGTGAAAAATGAGCTCTCCGAGGCAAAGCGCGAGATCTTCCGCCTTCAGAACCAGAAGAAGGGCTGATCCGCCCCCCAAGGAAAGGATGATTCTCCTGGAGCTTTTAGCCCCTGCCGGCTCTTACGAGGCCCTCACCGCCGCCGTGCAAAACGGCGCGGGAGCGGTCTATCTCGGATATGGAAACTTAAACGCCCGCCGCAACGCAAAGAACTTCACGAAGGAAGAGCTTGCGGCGGCGGTTTCCTATTGTCATCTCCGGGGTGTCCGGGTTTATCTGACCCTCAACACCCTCATTACCGACCGTGAACTGCCCGAGGCCTACGAAACAGCAGCCTTTGCTGCCCGCTGCGGCGTGGATGCCGTGTTAGTGCAGGATTTAGGCCTGTTGACTCTGCTCCGGCGCTCCATGCCGGAGCTTCCTTTGCATGCCTCCACTCAGATGACCATTCACAATCTGCCGGGGGTGAACTTCTGCCGGGATCTGGGCCTGACTCGGGTGGTGCTCTCCCGTGAGCTGTCCCGAAGGGCCCTGGAGTGCCTCTGCCGCACCTCTCCCCTGGAGCTGGAGGTATTTCTCCATGGGGCGCTGTGCATGTGCTACAGCGGACAGTGTTATTTTTCTGCCCTTCTGGGCGGGCGGAGCGGCAACCGTGGCCTCTGCGCCCAGCCCTGCCGTCTGCCCTATCGCCGAGAAGGGGAATTGACCCCCTCCTACCCCCTCTCCCTGAAGGATCTTTCCCTGTCCGGACAGCTAAAGACCCTCGCCGACATGGGCATCGCCTGCCTGAAGCTGGAGGGGCGGATGAAGCGCCCGGAGTATGTGGCCATCGT
>JAGFXS010000043.1 GCA_017861415.1 Bacillota bacterium | reverse complement strand
TTACGAGCCCGGATTTTGCTCCCTGATTCTAGTAGCGGCAGGTTCAGCCAGCCGCATGAACGGAGTTGACAAGGTTCTCTATGAGCTGGGCGGCGTTCCGGTGATTGTCCAGGCGTTGAGGCCCTTTCAAGAGTCGGATCTTGTCCATGAAATCGTGGTGGTTACACGCCGTGATATTCTGGTGGAGGTGGGCCAGCTTTGCCGGCTGTATCAACTTACCAAGGTGACAAAAATTATTCCCGGTGGCGCGGACCGCAGGGAATCGGTGCAGCTGGGTTTGGAGGAAATAAGTTCCAAGGCAGCGCTGGTGGCGATTCATGACGGGGCGAGGCCCTTGGTTACCAGGGATGTGTTGGAGGCGGCGGTACTCCGTGCGGGTATGACAGGCGCTGCAGCCCCTGGAATCCCCTTAAAGGATACTGTGAAGCTTACGGTAGGTGGTGTGGTCAAGGAGACCCTGCCCCGGGAGCAGCTGCAAGCCATTCAGACGCCACAGGTATTTGAGGTATCCCTCATAAAAGCTGCCTTGGCCAGATCGGTCACCGATGGGGTTGCTCTGACCGATGACTGCTCCGCAGTGGAGCGCCTGGGTTTTAATGTAGTGGTGACCCCTGGCAGCGAAGAAAATATTAAAATCACAACGCCTGCAGATCTTCTTTTGGGAGAGTCAATTTTAGCAGGGAGGGAATGGAATTGAGAATTGGCCACGGGTATGACGTACATCGGCTGGTGATCGGGCGCAAATTGATCTTAGGCGGAGTACAAATTGCACACTCTCACGGCTTTCTGGGGCATTCCGATGGGGATGTTCTCACTCATGCAGTGATGGATGCCCTACTGGGCGCCGCCGCATTAGGAGACATCGGATGCCACTTTCCCGACCATGATGCGGCGTACAAAGACATTTCCAGCCTGCTACTGCTGGACCGAGTGATGGAGCTGCTCCGCAGGGAGGGGTACCGGGTGGGGAACATGGATGCCACCGTCATAGCCCAGGCGCCGAAGCTCGCACCCCACATACCGGAGATCCGGCAATCACTCTCCCGCCGTCTGGGAATTCCGTTATCTCAGGTCAATGTCAAGGCCACCACGGAGGAGGGTCTTGGCTTCACGGGGAAAGAGCTGGGCATCGCCGCCCACGCTGTAGTGATGCTGGAAGAACTCCCGTAGCCAAGGCAAACAAAAAGCAAGTGACCAATGCGCTCCCCTCACACATACAATGATGTGAGAGGAGCGTTTCTACTATGGTTTATTATTTGATTATGTGCAGGTCTTTGACCTATGCCCAGAGAATTGTCCAAACCTTGGAGCGGTCAGGGATCAATGCGTGGCTTGTCCGCTCTCCTGCCAGCATTTCGCCCTCCGGATGCAGTCACTCCGTTAAGATAGCCCAGCGAAATTTATCAAATGCCTTGACGGTGTTGAACCGCGTAAAGCTGCCTTATTTGGGAATCTATGTGGGCTCACCTGAAGAAGGATATCAGGAGGTGGAGCTGTGATTTATTTCGACAGCGCCGCCACAACCCTTCAAAAACCGAAATCCGTAGCAACGGCCGTTGAGTATGCCCTCGGCCACTTGGCCAGCTCGGGGCGGGGAAGCTCAGCGGCCTCCTTTTCCGCCGCTGAGACCATGTTCGACTGCCGGACCGCCGCTGCGGAGCTGTTTGGAGTTTCAGAGCCCGAACGGGTGGTATTTACCTTTAATGCCACTCACGCCTTAAACATAGCCATCAGATCTCTGGTAAAGCCGGGAGATACTGTGTTGATATCCGGGTATGAGCACAACGCGGTGACACGGCCGTTGGTGGCCATCCCTGGAGTCCGGGTTCGCGTGCTGGACACACCGCTGTTCCGGCCCAAGGTGTTCCTAGATCAACTGGAATTGGAGCTCATTGCCGGAGTGGATGCGGTGATTTGTACCCACGTATCCAACGTATTCGGATATATTCTCCCGGTCAAGGAAGTAGCAAGCCTGTGTACTCGGTGGCAGGTGCCGCTGATTCTGGACGCTTCTCAATCTGCCGGGGCCATCCCTCTCAATATGGAGGAGTTGGGGGCGGAGTTTATTGCTATGCCAGGGCACAAGGGGCTATATGGTCCTCAGGGGACGGGACTCTTGCTGTGCCGCAGAAGCGGTGAGCCGCTGCTTTATGGAGGGACGGGGAGCATGTCGGCGCTTCAGATTATGCCCGACGTACTGCCGGACCGGTTGGAGGCCGGCACTCAAAATGCGCCTGGAATTGCAGGGTTGTTACAGGGACTACGCTTTGTCAAGGAGAAGGGTCAGAATGTGATTCTCAGACATGAACAAACGCTAAAGGAGGAGGCGGCCAGGGGACTAAAAAAAATGCCAAGAATTCAGGTGTTTCAAGCAGATGAACCTGGCGTACAGTCCGGTGTGCTTTCCTTCCGTATCGACGGGAAGGACTGTGGAGAGGTGGGGGAAGAGCTGAGCAGCAAGCAGATTGCCGTGCGAACTGGTCTCCACTGTGCCCCGCTGGCCCATCGTTCTGTTGGGACCCAGGATACGGGCACCATACGGATCAGCTTTTCCCTATTCAACAACTTGGCACAGGTGGAACAATTTTTGAAGGTTATGCGTCAAATTGTGGCCTGACTAACTTAATTTAGCGGTGGCCGGCTTCTTGAAAGGCGGTCACCGCTAGTATACTGAGCGGTCGTGGTTGTCCCTGGGTGGATTCCTGATGGTTGAGAGTGACAAGAAAACGGCCCGTTCCGGGCTTTGTGCAGATGGGGTTCAAAGAAAATTAACAGGCCCACCCTTGTCAAAGAGATGTAAATCTAGTATAATAAATCGAATAGCCATGCGGTGTTTTTGCCGCTGCCTTGCCGCGGGAGGTGGCTCCCCTGGCGTTTAGACAAGCAGGGGGGAGGGGGATTCGGTTTATGGAAATGATGCGGTCGCTGCTCGGGACGATTATGGGATATCTTCAGCTCATTGAAATCACAGATGTGATTGATATCCTGGTGGTGGCTTATCTGATCTATAAAGGAATGGCCCTGCTTCGCAGAAGCAGCGCAGCACAGGTGGTTAAAGCCATTGTGCTGATTGTGGCGCTCTTGTGGATCTCTTACCTGTTGAATCTGAGCGTCATCAGCTTTATTCTAAACAAAGCCATGGAATTGGGCCTTCTGGCTTTGGTGGTGGTGTTTCAGCCGGAAATCCGGCGCTTTCTGGAGGAATTGGGTAGCAATGATCTAGGCCAGCTTTTAGTGGGAAGGGAACTGCCTCAGGATGAAATTGAAACGGCCGTCAAGGAAACGGTGCTGGCTTTTTCGGAGCTATCCAGAGATCGGGTGGGTGCCCTTATTGTCTTTGAACGAAAAAATTCCCTGCAGGTGGTGACGGAATCCGGCACACGGATGGATGCCACAGTCTCCGCAGAGCTGATGAAAAATATCTTTTACCCCAAGGCGCCCCTCCATGATGGTGCGGTGGTGATCCGCAAGGGGCGGGTCGCCGGAGCAGCCTGTATGCTGCCTCTTTCGGGCAACCGGAACCTCTCCCGAGACCTGGGTACACGGCACCGGGCGGGGATCGGCATCAGCGAGCAGTCCGACGCGGTAGTTGCCATTGTCTCCGAGGAGACGGGAACCATCTCGGTGGCTATCGGTGGACGGCTTCGGCGTCATCTGGCCCCGGAAACCCTGGAGCGTATCCTACGCAATGAGTTACTGCCAAAGGAAAACGCACCTCCCAAAAGCGCCAGGACATTCCTGCTCCGTTGGTACCGGAAAGGAGGTGGCGCAACTTGAATGAAACGCGGAAAAACAGAAGAGGCGCCAATGTCGTATTCGCCCTCCTGCTGGCGATACTATTATGGCTTTACGTGGTGAATGTAGAAAATCCCGTCGCAGAGACCACCTTTGATGATGTGCCTGTTACCATTCATGGAGTGGAGGCGCTAAACGAGTTGGGGCTCATGGTGACAGACCTGTCTCGGGACTCTATGGATCTGAAGATCAGGGGCAATCGAAAGACATTTTTGAAGCTATACAATTCGGTGTCGGTGACGCTGGATGTATCGGCCTATAAGCAGGCCGGAGAAGTGCGGATCCGAGGTAAATATGTGCTCCCCGATTTGGTTGCCGCTGATGGCGTGGTGATCCGGGAAAATGAGAATTTTTATGTAACGGTCACCATTGAGAAAAAGGCGACCCGGGAAATCCCCGTGATCGGTGAGTTTGCAGGCACACTGATCAGCGGCTATGAGGCAGATCCTGTGATGGTATCACCCTCCACCTTGGAGGTATCAGGGCCGGAAACCGTTGTGAACCAGATTGCCCATGCCGTGGTCACGGTGCGGGATGAAAACGTGAAGAGCTCCGTGGATCAGGAGCTTTTGGTAGTGCTGGTGGATCAGAAAGGGAATATTTTAGCCCACCCCAGTCTAACTCTGAGTTCTCAGATGGCGAAGGTTTTTATGCCTGTGGTTCGGGTATACGATATTCCGCTTGAGGTTACTCTTATCGATGGAGGCGGTGCGAAAAGTGCGGGCGCAACTTACACTATTTCACCGGCAACCGTCCGCCTGAGCGGTCCAGATGAGGTGCTCTCCGGCCTTCGTAAGCTCTCTCTGGGAGAGATTAACTTGGGTGAAGTTTTTGAAGGGGTACCCGCGGTACTGCCCATTCCCATTCCCGAAGGGATGACAAATCGAAACGGGGAAACAGAAGCCTCTGTTTCCGTTACATTTAAAGATCTTCAGATGAAATCTATTTCAGCAAATCAAATTCATCTGATCAATGTGCCCCAGGGGTACAGGGCTACCCTTGTGACGGAATCCCTGCAGGTTTGGATTCGTGGAGGGCAGGCTGCCCTGGATCAGGTAACCGCAGACAAAATTCAGGTCACTGTCGATTTGACAGATGCGGTGCAAACCACCGGACAGCAGTGGGTGCCTGCCACCATCAATCTGGAAGGCTCCACCGAGGCTGGTGTCGTGGGAGCCGAATATAGTGTGGCAGTCAATTTGGGGCGTTAGGAAGCGAGGGTTCCAATTATGATACAAGTAGCGACCGTTCGTGAATTGAACGATAATGGAATGGCCAAAGTACAAATCCGGCGGCTTACCGCCTGCGGGCATGATTGCTCAGAGTGTGCCGGCTGTACTCAAATCATCACCGGTGAGACTGTGGTCTGGGCCAAGAATGGGGCTGGCGCAAAGCCAGGCGATGTGGTGACGGTGGAAAGCGGAAGCGCTCAAATTCTGGCCGCCGCGGCCATGGTCTATATTTTGCCCTTCTTTTTGTTTTTTGCTGTTTATTTAACCATCTCCTCCCTCTTGGCAGGAGCGGAGAGTGTGTTGCCCGTTGTGGGCGGCCTTATCGGTTTTCTGCTGGGTGTTTTGGGTGCCATCGGCTGGGATCGTAGAGCTAGGCGGAAGCGTAGTCTTCAATTTAGCGTGATAGAGATTAAACAGAGATGTTCGGATATGTAAGACCGTATCTGGACCGGTTACCGGAGGAAGACCGGGAGCGGTATCGAGCGGCCTATTGCGGCTTGTGCCATGCGATTGGGAAGCGCTATGGCCGCCTGCCCCAGTTGTTTCTAAACTATGATTTTACCTTTTTAGCCATATTGTTGGCAAAAAATCGGGAGACCCCTTGTATCAACTGTCGGCGGTGTTCCTTTTACCCCATCCGTAAGCGTGAGAGCTGGCAGGAGGATGTGGGTCTGGAACTGGCAGCCGATGAAAGTGTGATCCTCACCTATTGGAAGCTGCGGGATAATGTGCAGGACGCGGGTTTTTTCAAGAGCATTCCCCTGCGGTTTCTCACCGCATGGTTTGGGTTTCCCTATCGCAAGGCAAGAAGCCGCTGTCCGGATTTTGACCGGGTCACGGAGGCATGTCTTCTAGAGCTGCGGCAGATGGAGGAGGCGGGTTGTGACTCCATAGACCGCACGGCGGATGCCTTTGCTCGGATTTTGCAGGCTGCCTCCGGTATTCACGGACAGGCTGGGAGCGAGGCGCTGGGTCAGCTTCTCTACCATGTGGGACGCTGGATATACCTGGTGGATGCCTGGGATGATCTGGAAGAGGATTTGAAACACGGGAATTATAATCCTTTGCTCTCCCGCTACGGAGAAGCGGTTTATGAGAACCGCGAGACAGTACGAGAGACCATGTACGCATCTTTGGGGCTTGCCCAGGGTGCTTATGAATGGCTGGATTGCGGAGTGTGGTCCCCCATCCTTGAGAATATATTGACGCTGGGCCTTCCTGCTATGGAAGAGGCTGTTCTGTCCGGCGAGTGGAAAACCCAAAAGAAATCATGTACAGCACAGTTCATCAATAGATTAAGGGAGAATGGCCGATGAGTGATCCGTATGTCATACTTGGGATTAAACCCAATGCCAGTGACGAGGAAGTCAAAAAAGCATACCGGGATATGGTAAAGAAGTACCACCCGGACAACTATCAAAACAACCCCCTATCTGGATTGGCCGAGGAGAAGATGAAGGAAGTTAATGAGGCCTATGATGCCATAGTGAAGCAGCGCTCAAGCGGGCAGGGCTATGGTGGGTCTTACGGCGGCTATCAATCTTCCGGAAGCGGGCAAAGAACCTATGGGGACGATCCGCTTTTTCAACAGGTGCGGCAGATGATTGATGTGGGCCGGCTCAATGAGGCGCAGCGCCTTTTAGAAAGTGGCGGCGCCCGTACCGCAGAATGGTACTATCTCATGGGAAGCCTTTCCTACCGCCGCGGCTGGCTTGCGGAGGCCAGGGATCATTTTAACATGGCTCTGCGGATGGAACCGGGGAATATGGAATACCGGCAGGCGGTTCAGTATATCGACCAACAGTCCGGCCGAGGATTTCAGACATATCAGCAGGGTGGCATGAGTACGTCGGACTGCTGCATGGGTGCCCTCTGTTTAAACTGCCTTTGCAATGGCGGCTGTAACTGATCAAAAACCGTCACAACCTGAGAAAGGGTGTTTGCCTTGATACGAAGCATGACAGGATATGGACGAGGAGAGAGCTCCCTCCATGACAGAACCATTACCGTGGAGCTCCGCTCCGTTAACAATCGGTATTTGGACAGCTCCGTGAAAATTCCCAGGGCCTATGTGTTCGCCGAGGAGGCTATCAAAGCCCGTCTGCAGAAGCAGATTTCCCGGGGAAAAGTAGATGTGTTTGTTTCCCTAGATACTTCCGCAGCGGAGAAGGTAGAGGTTACCTTAAACAAGCCTGTAGCAGACGGTTACTACAAGGCTTTGGTTACCTTGCGAGACACTTATAGCCTACGGGACGATCTGTCCGTATCGCTGCTCTCTCGATTCCCGGACATATTTTTGGTGGAAAAGGAGCAGGCAGATCTGGAAGAGGTGGCGGAGGATATCTGTCAGGTGCTGGATCTGGCCATAGGGGAGTTTAACGCCATGCGGGACCGGGAAGGGCGAAAACTGGCGGAGGATATCGCCAGCCGTGCCCAGGCTATTCGTAGGCTTTTGTCTATCGTGGAGGCTAAGGGGCCGGAGGCCATGGCGGAGTATAGGGGTAGACTGGAACGGCGCATGGCAGAGGTTTTGGAAAATACTCAGATTGATGAGAATCGAATTCTCACTGAGGCGGCGATTTTTGCCGACAAAGTGGCAGTAGACGAGGAGACGGTTCGGTTGCGCAGCCATCTGGATCAGCTGGATGAAATCCTAAGCGAGGGTGGCATTGTTGGCCGCAAGCTGGATTTTCTCATTCAAGAGTTCAACCGAGAGGTAAACACCATTGGCTCCAAGTGCTCAGATGTGGAGACAACCCGCATCGTGGTGGAAATGAAAGGCGAGGTTGAGAAGATCCGGGAACAGGTTCAGAACATTGAATAGGAGGCGGAGCGAGTGAAGCTCATTAACATCGGGTTTGGAAATATGGTGTCCGCCGGGCGGCTGATTGCCATTGTCAGCCCGGAGTCAGCGCCTATTAAGCGTATGGTGCAGGAGGCTCGTGACCGTGGCGTACTCGTAGATGCCACATACGGCAGAAGGACCCGGGCCGTACTCATTACAGACAGTGACCATATCATCCTCTCTGCCCTTCAGCCGGAGACGGTGGCCGGTCGCCTGGGAGGCAAGGATACGATGCCGGAGGGGGAGCAGGAATGAGCCAAGGAAGTCTAATTGTTATCTCCGGCGCCTCGGGTGTAGGAAAAAGTACGGTAATCGCAAAGGTGCTGGAATCGTGTGCAGATGTGTACTTTTCCGTTTCCTGTACCACTCGCCCGCCAAGAGCGGGAGAAGTGGACGGTGTGAATTACCACTTTATCAATCGGGTAGAATTTGAAGAGAGAATTCAAAGGGGCGAGTTTCTGGAATATGCCCAGTATGTGGGAAACTATTACGGAACCTCCCGAAAAATTGTGGAAGAGCAGCTAGACCGTGGGATTGATGTGATTTTGGATATTGAAGTCCAAGGGGCAGCCCAGGTGAAGGATAACTGGCCCGAAGCCAGAACCATTTTCATTGTCCCGCCATCCTTTGAGGAATTGGCCCATCGTCTTCGGGCCCGTAAGACCGACAGTGAGGAGAAAATTGCCGGACGACTTCAGAGAGCCCGCGAGGAATACAGAGAGATCCCACGCTATGACTACATCGTCATCAATGACGAATTGGAAAAAGCAGCGGAGGAGCTGCGGGCGGTGCTCATTGCTGAGCGCTGCCGGACCATAAAGCGCATCGCGCTAATTGAAGGAGTGTAATAGAGTATGATGCTATATCCCGCTATGAATGATTTGCTTGCACAGATTCCCAGCCGCTATCAGCTAGTCAATGTGGTGGCCCACCGGGCCAGACAGATTGCCGAGGAAGCGCAAGAACAGGGTATTTCCCTGGAGGATAAGCCTGTAAGTATTGCCATTGAGGAGATTGCTGAGGGAAAACTGCCCTAATGAGAGAGTGGACAGGCGACAGAGATGGGATTGCTCTGCCGCTTGCGCTTTTTCCAAGGGAATGAGTCCGGTTGACAGAAACGAGGGAAGCGGAAGGCATGACCATAGCTAGAATTGCGGTATCCGCCGCGACCTTTGCCATTGATAAGCCATACAGTTACACCGTTCCGACTGAGCTAGCTGTCGATCTTGTGCCTGGCATGCGGGTGCTGATCCCCTTTGGAAAGGGGAATAAAGGGACAGAGGGGATCGTGCTTGCTCTATCCCAAGAGACAGATACGAAAAAGCTTAAGCCTGTGCTCTCCCTTTTGGACGAGCGGGCGGTGATGGACGAAAAGGGAATTCAGCTGGCTCTTTGGCTGCGAGATCGCTGCTTCTGTACCGTGTACACAGCGGTGCTGGCCATGCTGCCCACCGGCCTTTGGTATACTCTGAAGGACAGCTACCGGCTGGCCCCGGGGATAGACCGGGAGGAGGCATGCCGCATCGCCGGTAAATCTCAACAGGCTAGACGAATTCTGGAGCTTTTGTATGCCGTCGGCGGTGATATGGAGTTAGGGCAGTTCTTGGCTGCCTTTGAGGGAAAGGATCCGAAGCCCTCCCTGAGAGAATTGGTACGAGAAGGCGTTCTCTTGTTGGAAACCGGAGCTAAGCGTAAGGTTGGAGATAAAACAGAGCAGATCGCCGTGCTGAACCTACCCCCTCAGGAGGCCATGGCCCTTGTGGAAAAACGGCGAGAGTCCGCCCCCATGCGCTACACCGTCACCCAGCTGATCTGCGCCATCGGCAGCGGCTCGGTGAAGGAGATCAGCTACTTTACCGGCGCGTCAAAGACTACCCTGAAGAGTCTGGAAAAGAGCGGTATCCTCCGGCTAGAGGAGCAGGAAGTCTTCCGCCGTGCTTTGCCAGAGATGACGGGAAACGCACCCGCACTGACGCTCAATGAGGAACAGGAAGCGGCGGCCCGTGGCCTTGCGGCGCTGCTCCATGTGGGTAAGCCGGAGGCAGCCCTGCTGTATGGCATCACAGGCAGCGGAAAAACCCAGATATACCTGAAGCTGATTCAGGAAACTCTGACCCAGGGGCGCACAGCCATGGTTCTGGTACCCGAGATCGCTTTGACCACCAA
>JAGFXS010000042.1 GCA_017861415.1 Bacillota bacterium | reverse complement strand
TCTTGCTGGTGCGCGAGGCGGGACTTGAACCCGCACGTCCTTGCGAACACTAGAACCTGAATCTAGCGAGTCTGCCAATTCCACCACTCGCGCGCATCCGCGATCTCTCAACCGCGAAATTTATAATACCATATGCAGGCCATTCCGTCAAGATCTTTTATAACTTTTTTCTATTTTTCGGAATACCGCAGGAATCGCCTTGTTCAGCAGAGTTTATTAGTGGCCGCCAGCTTACTTTGTGCCGAAGATTCGGTCACCGGCGTCACCCAAACCGGGCACAATATAGCCATGGTCGTTGAGCTTCTCATCCACTGCCGCGCAATAGATTTCCACGTCGGGATGCTTACTGCAGACCTCATGGATTCCTTCGGGCGCTGCTAGGATATTCATCAGCTTGATGTTCTTCACACCATGACGCTTAATGAGGTCAATAGCCGCCACTGCAGAACCTCCCGTTGCCAGCATAGGATCAAGAATGATAACATCCCGCTCTGCAATATCTTGGGGCAGCTTGCAGTAATATTCCACAGGCTGCAGGGTTTCCGGATCACGAAACAGACCCACATGTCCAACCTTTGCAGAGGGGACCAGCGTCAGAATACCATCCACCATACCCAGTCCGGCGCGCAGGATGGGCACGATAGCCAGCTTTTTTCCGGCAATAGCATAGCCTACCGCCTGGCCTACAGGGGTCTGAACCTCGATGGCCTCCACGGGTAGGTTACGAGTAGCCTCATAGCACATCAGCGTTGCCACCTCGGATACGATTTCCCGAAATTCCTTCACGCCGGTCGTCTCATCCCGTAGGATTGTCAGCTTGTGCTGTAGCAGCGGATGTGTTAATACGTTTACTTTTTCCATGACTACTTACTCCTTTTATCCTATGTGTTCTTCTCGTTCCAGCCGTTCCCGCTCCGCCTGTGATAGTCGGAGATAGGTGGGCACCAGCGCATCTCCGGACATGGTCTCCCCCCGTATCGCCGATTCAAGGGCACATCGGGCTACGCCCCATGCGCCTGATCCGGTGAGCGGCGGCAGAGCCGCTTCCCATCAGAGTAAAACCGGGCATGATAGACCTGCCCCCGTCGGGCATCCATCAGGGCACAGATTTCCCCTTCGCAGTGAGCCACAGTCCACGCCATAGACTCCAGCGTGGAACAGGCCACGCAAGGCAGTCCAGTGGACCAAGACAGCCCTTTCGCCGCCGAAACGCCGATACGAAGGCCCGTAAAGGAACCTGGTCCCGCTGCCACGGCAATCAAATCCATGCCAGATAGGCGAAGCTTGCTGGCAGCCAGAAGCTCCTCTACCATGGGCAGCAGCGTCTGGCTGTGGGTCAATCCAGTGTGCAGGATGGTCTGGGCGATGAGTTCCTGATCCTCACAGACCGCCACAGAGGCCGCCGTGGCAGAAGACTCCAAGGCCAGTATTTTCATCGTATCTCCTCCCCAACTATGGTTATGATCCGTTCTGTGTCCCCATCTCCTCGACGGATATCCACATGAATGCAATTTTCCATGGCATCGGCCACCGTTTCGCTCCACTCCACGGCGCAGATACCACCCCGGGACAGAAAATCCTCCCAGCCAATGTCGAAGAGATCCTCCGAGGACCCCAGGCGGTACATATCAAAGTGAAACAGGGGTAGCCGGCCACCCTCGTATTCGTTCACAATGGTGAAGGTTGGACTGGTCACCCGCTGGGGAATGCCAAGCCCACTTGCCATACCCCGGACAAAGGCGGTTTTCCCTGCACCCAAGTCACCAGTGAAGGCAACGATGGTGCCAGGTTTAAGCTTCTGGGCAAATGCCGCCCCTAGCGCCTCGGTCTCCCGCTCACTTTCTGAAAATCGCTCCATTGTTTCTTTTCGCCCTCCAGGCTTTGTCCATGTGGCTTGTCCCAATATAAAACTTCTGCTTTTTTCAGGACTAAACCGGTTTAAAACAGGACACAGTGTATATATCGAATCACTCGCTTTCTTAGTATACCACAAGCGGACAGGCCATGTAAAATATGTTTCTCATTTTTTCTATTTGATGTATAATGGTTTTGTCCATTGGCCCAAAGGGAGGATGGACCTCATGCGGCGTGTTACCCAAGTTTTTCGTCAGTTCCGGCAGGAGGGGGATATGGTCCTACTGGCGCTGTGTCTGACGGCAAATTTTTTCGGCTTGCTCCTCATATTTAGTGCTACCCGGTATTCCCCCTCTCTTCAAAACGCCCTTTCCAAGCAGCTCATTGCCATGGCTATCGGATTTGCTGTATTTTTCATCTTCACGTTTGTGAATATGGAGTCAGCCATGGAGCGTTTCCACACAATAGTATTTCTCTTTCTCATGATTCTGCTTCTGCTACTAATCCCCTTCGGAAACGACGACGGCACCGGAAATCGCAGCTGGCTTTCCATTCCCGGCATGCCTTTCAATCTCCAGCCTGCGGAGCTGGGCAAGCTGGCCTTTGTGCTGCTCCTTTCTAGGCTTTTTGCCCGGCAGGAGGCGGAAGGCAGCGTCAGCCGACCTTTCTCTGTCTTCACCACGGCCGGGCTCACTTTGCTCCTGTGCGCCGTAATTTTCGTTGCCTCCAAAGACATGGGCATGGTATTGGTCTATCTCAGTATTTTCCTAATCTTGGCCTGGATTTCCGGAATTCATTGGGGCTGGTTTGCAGGGGGCCTTGGCGCCGCCGCCTTTGGTTCGGTACTGATCTGGCCACACCTGCCCTCATATATCCAGATGCGTCTTCTTGTGGTAGCAGATCACAGCCTTGATCCCCAAGGGAAGGGCTATCAGCAGCTGCGCAGCTTGCTTGCCATCGGCTCGGGGCAAACAAAAGGGCAGGGATACCTGCAGGGAATGCAAACCCAAAGCAGCGCCTCCTCTACCCTGCCGGCCCGACATACCGACTTCATTTTCTCCGTTGCCGGAGAGGAGCTGGGTTTGTTGGGCACAAGCCTTATTCTCCTCCTTTTGGCAGCTTTGCTCCTACGATGTGTTTGGATCGGTCTGCGGGCAAAGACCCCCTTTCAAGCTTTTTTAGCCTTCGGCTTTGGCGGTGTCTTGGCTGTACAAACCATTCTTAATATAGGCATGTGTCTTTTCCTCGCCCCCGTGGTGGGTTTAACCCTCCCTTTCTTCAGCTACGGAGGTTCCTCTCTGATCACCCTCTATTTGGGTATGGGTATGCTATCTGCCGTGAAGCGGCGCAGCAGCCGCTTGCCCTATCATCGCAGCCAGCTCCCCATTTCTTAGTAAATGTGTATAAGCCTCCGCGCTAATGGGCACAATTGGGATAAGTCCATTTTCAAAGGAGGTTTTTCCCTTGACCCGATCCCGTCCTTGGCGGCGCATCGCCATCTTGCTGGTGATGGCCCTGCTATTTACGCTGCCTGCGTCCGCCTTTGTCATTGGCACCGCGGAGGATCTGGAAGCCCTTACCGGCGAGCCTGAGAACTCTGATCCGGTCCAGGCACACAACTCTGTCCCCATTGCCCAGAACTTTGAATTCTTCACCTACAAAAACGTCGCCATCGAGGAGCATCTCTCCGCTTTTGACCCAGATGGAGACCGAATCACCTTCCGCCTCACCAAGAATCCAGCACGGGGCGCGGCGGAGCTCTCCGAAACTGGTCTTCTCACCTACTCTCCTTACGAGAATAAGACCGGGAAAGATAGTTTTACCTATGTAGCTGAAGATGCCTTTGGCAATGTCTCCTCCCCTGCCACCGTGAAAATTAAAATCCAGAAGCAGAAAAGTAAAGTTGTCTACGCCGATATGAGCGGTCACCCTGCCCATCGTGATGCGGTACGTCTGGCTGAAGAAGGTGTACTGGTTGGCCAGTGTCTAGGCGGCACCTATTTCTTCCAACCTGACGGTATTATGTCCCGGGAAGCTTTCCTGGCACTCTCCATGGCCGCCCTAGGTGAGGATGCCCTACCCGATGCCACCGTTACCGGTTTTTCTGATGACGACACCATCGCTGTCTGGGCCAAGCCCTATGTTGCCTCCGCCTTGAGGGCCGGTGCTATCACCGGTGCCATGGGCGACACGGGCCGAGCGGTCTTTGATCCTCTGCGCCCCATCACCAAGGGCGAGGCAACGGTACTGGTGAACCGCCTCTTAAATCTCACCGATGTACCTGCCGCAGAGACCCTCACAGAAGAGGCATCCGCACCGGTCTGGGCTGCCCAGTCCGTACGCAATCTGGAGGCCGTTGGAGTATTGCAGGAAGCCCTGAGTCCTGATGACCTCTCCCAGCCCCTTACCAACAGCGACTCTGCCCAGATGATTTCCGCTGCTCTTGACGTCCTTGACTTCCGCGCAAATTCCGGAAAATTCCACTTTTTCTAAGAAAAGTTTTCCTCCTATTTCCCGCCGGCCTTTCTATGGAGAGAGGTCGGCGGGGCATACATATTTCTTGAGGTGATTTTAATGACTGCAACGCCCCGCTATCTACTCGCGATTTCCTCACCCATCGGCCCGCTCACCTTGGAGGCTGACGCTACACATCTCACTGCCCTGCACTTCGGTAACCACGGCGGAGAGGATTCCACCCCTCTACTTCGAAAAGCCAAAGAACAGCTGGATGCCTATTTTAGTGGCGACCTACATACCTTTACCCTCCCCCTGGCCTTCCATGGCACTGCCTTCCAAAACCGAGTTTGGTCAACTTTATGCGAAATCCCCTATGGCACCACCATTGCCTATCGTGATTTGGCCCAAAGAGTCAACTGTCCAAAGGGATTTCAGGCGGTGGGTACCGCCAACGGCCGCAATCCTCTGCCCATCGTGGTACCTTGTCATCGGGTCATTGCTCACAACGGCGGACTGGGGGGTTATTCCTTGGGCCTCTCGGTGAAATCCTTCCTTTTAGACTTGGAAAAACGTCATACATAATTAAAATGGGGACCGCTCATGAAGCGGTCCCCATTTATTTAAAACTTTAGGTTGGCGGAATGCTTACATCCAGCTCTCCTCCACCTCATGGCGTTTTTCGCGCAGCATCAGCGTCTTCAGCATGTCCGCCATGCCGGCCCCTTCATAGAGCACCCGGTAAGCTGCCTCGGTGATGGGCATTTCCACCCCCAAACGCCTGGCCAGAGTACGGGCAGAGTCCACAGCAAAATAGCCCTCCACCACAGCTCCGATCTTAGAAACCGCTTCCTCCGGTGCCATTCCGCCCCCAATGAGAATTCCAGCTCGGTTGTTCCTAGAATTTAGGGAGGTACAGGTCACGATCAGGTCGCCCATCCCCGCAAGCCCTGCAAAGGTTTCCCGTTTGCCGCCCAGTGCCACTCCCAGACGGGCCACCTCGGTGAGCCCCCGGGTCATGAGCATGGCTTTGGTGTTGTCTCCCAGTCCCATACCAGAGCAGCAGCCAGCGCAAAGAGCCATCACGTTCTTCAAAGCGGCACCCAACTCCACCCCAATGGTGTCAGGGGATGTGTAGACCCGAAAATACTCGTTGAGGAACAAATCCTGAACAAATTCCGCCACGGCCCTATCCTCACAGGCAGATACACAGCCCGTAGGCATCTTCCTGGCAACTTCCTCCGCATGGGACGGGCCCGAGAGCACCGCCACGGGATACTCGCCCCCAGTCTCCTCCCTGATCACTTGAGACAGACGCAGAGAGGTATCCTTCTCAATGCCCTTGGAGACAGAAACAATCACAGTCCCGGCCTTTAAAAGCCCTTTTAGATCCCTTGCTGTTCTCCGTACGGCAAAGGAGGGCGTCGCCATCACTATCACGTCACAGTCAGTGACGCAGTCCAAGGAACAAGTATACGACAGACCAGAAGGAAGTGTGATATCCGGCAGCAGAGGATTTTCGCGGGTAAGCTCTAAGCGCTTAGATTCCTCTCCTGTATGGGACCAAAGCTTCACCTGGTGCCCGTTGCCCAGCAGAAGCATAGCAAGGGCGGTGCCCCAACCACCGCTTCCTAATACAGCTACCTTCATGGCTTCACCTGCTTTCGCTGGAAGGAAAATTTCGATTCCTCACCATGGAGGATTCTGACTATGTTGCCCCTGTGCTGCCAGAGGATCAACGCAGTAACACACAGCGCACAAAGGAACACAGAGGGTGCGGGGAAAATGATAACACTCATAATGGGAAACAGAACTGAGGCAACGCAGGAGCCCAGAGAAACCAGCTTTGTGACGGCAACTAGTATGATAAAAATGCCCCAGACCACCAGGGTGATCCGCCAATCCAGCAGCAGGGCCAGGGTTCCCCCGGAGAGAATACCCTTTCCGCCGCGGAACTGAAACATACAGGGGAACATGTGGCCGAGGGCACAAAACAGGCCTGCCCAAAAACGGATAAAGATCGGCACCGCAACCAAGACTGTGGAGCAAAGAACCGAGGATATAAACACCGCAATAACCATCTTCATCATATCAGCGGCGATGACCGCAAAGGTCAACTTTCCGCCAAAGGTCCTGTAGAAATTGGTCAAACCCGCGTTGCCGCTACCATGATCCCGGACATCATCCTGTAGGATGTATTTAGAGACAATGACAGCGCCATTGAGACAGCCTAAAAAGTAGGACAGTACCGCTGTAGCGATGAGCAAAAACACCGTCACGCCTGCAGACAGCTCCGTGACCAGTCCCGTAATTCCGTAGCCCACGTCTTACTCCTCCTTGTCGCCCTTCTGGCGGATGGTCATGCGGATGGGCGTGCCCTCCAAACCAAATGTGCTTCGAATCTGGTTCTCCAGATAGCGCTGATACGAAAAATGAAACAGCTTTGCCTCGTTGCAGAAACAAATAAAGTGTGGGGGCCGGATCCCCGTCTGGGTCATATAGTAGATCTTCAGACGACGGCCCTTGTCAGAGGGCGGCTGTACTCTGGCCGTGGCATCTGCCAGCAAGCTGTTGAGCATGCCTGTGGTAATGCGCATAGAGGCCTGCTCCCGAACGTACTGAACCAGCTCAAAGAGTCTGGGAACCCGCTGGCCCGTGAGGGCCGAGATGAACAAAATGGGGGCGTAGGTCATATAAGCTAGGTCCCGCCGAATTTCCTCCCGCATTTTATCCATGGTCTTTCCGTCTTTTTCCACCAGATCCCACTTGTTTACCACGATAATGCAGGCTTTGCCCGCGTCGTGAGCCAACCCCGCGACTTTGGTATCCTGATCCGTAACACCCTCTGTGGCATCGATCATAATCAGGCATACGTCGGCCCGCTCGATGGCCATTACCGCCCTCAGCACAGAGAAGCGCTCAATCCGCTCCTCAACCTTAGACTTCCGGCGCATACCTGCGGTATCAATAAATAGGAACTTACCCTGTTCGTTTTCAAAATAACTGTCCACCGCATCGCGTGTAGTACCAGCTACGTCGCTGACAATGACTCGTTCCTCACCCAGAACACGATTGATCAGGGAGGATTTGCCCACATTAGGCTTGCCAATGACTGCCACCTTGGCTACATCTTCCTCTTCCTCCTGCTCTTCTTCCTCTGGAAAGTAGGAGGCGCAGGCGTCCAGAAGGTCACCGGTGCCATGGCCGTGGACAGCGGAGACACCAATGGGATCTCCCAGACCGAGATTGTAGAACTCGTAGATATCCGGGTTCTCTCGTCCCACCTGATCCACTTTGTTTATTGCCAGCACCACAGGCTTCCCCGAGCGCAGGAGCAGGTTGGCAACGTCATGGTCAGACGCAGTAATGCCCGTCGATCGAACACACGCCCGCCCCATTCGCACTCAGCGTACAGGCGGTCACGGGTGACCCCCGGCGTGTCCTCCACAATGGACAGGCGCTGACCCACCAGCTTATTAAATAACATGGACTTGCCCACATTAGGCCGCCCAACTATCGCAACAAGAGGCCTTGCCATCTCTGCCTCCCTCCTTTTCTGCGGCCGGTAGCCCTCTGGCTCCAGCATCGCCTTACACAATTCATATCTGCTTTCGCATTCCGGTATCATCGGAACACAAAACAACTTATGGTTAGTCTCACCCAAACATGGTGAACTATAGGATGCATCATACAATTTAATGTTAGTATGACATTTCAGCGCAGCTCTGTCAATCATCTGTCCAAAAGGCAATTCCTTTGCCCGCCGCACAAAAAGAAAGAGAGGGCGTATATCCCCCTCTCCTCTTCGTCTTATTTACTGCTCTGCAGCAGCATCGCCGAATGTCTTGCCGTTATAAGTCATGCAAGCCTTGCACAGCCGATGGGGCAGACGAAATGCACCGCACTTGGGGCAGGTAGCAACAGCGGGTACTGCCAGCTTCCAGTGGGAGCTGCGCCGCTTGTCCCGTCTTGCCTTGGATACTTTACTCTTTGGAACCGCCATGTTCAGACACCTCCTTGGTGATGCCCCTTATAGGGACGTTTAGATTGGGCTACTCAGGCTGATCTACTAACTGCTGGAGGGCAGCCCATCTTGGATCCACCGCAGGCTTGCACCGGCAGGCTTCCTCATTCAGATTGACGCCACAACCGGGGCACAACCCTTTGCAGTCTTCTGAGCACAGGTTTTTCGTGTCCATTTCAAGGACAAATGCCGTGAACGCCAACTCTCGAACGTCGACTTCATCGCCGTCGAGGAGGACGATTTCATCCTCTTCATCCCCCGCCAGCTCTTTAGCCAGCACAAAATGCAGAGGCACTGTTTTCGTAGCAGAAAACCCTTTGGCACACCGGTCACAAGACAGATGAAGGATCCCCTTCACATCGCCTTCCAGTGTTAGAACATCCGCTCGGTTCTTCACCGTGCCGGACACTGTCACCGGCTCCGTCACGGGATATTCTCCAAAGAATTCCATCTCAGATAGATCCATCGAAAACAGAAACGGGAGACTGCCTCCCGGTTTATGAATAATGCTGCCCAGATTCAGTCTCATAGCATACTCCCTCACAATGGTACGCAGAATATTATAATGAAAAAATCCTTTTTTGTCAAATGGTTTTTTAAGATTTCTCCCTGTGCCCACAAAAGCGAACTCGGCCGGCGACTTTTACGTTCCCAGTCCCTGTGTTTCTCCTCGACAATCTTCGCCTTTTTCCTCTATTTTATCATATTTTCCACTGTTCAAACTATTTTTTTATGATACAATGTCTCTTACTAACGTATCTGCGGGAGGGTGTCCATGAAGGCCTTTACCATTCAAAAAAACGATGCAGGGCAGCGACTGGACCGCTGGCTGTCCAAAAATCTGCCTCTACTCCCTCCTCCTCTGGCACAAAAGTACATCCGCCTCAAACGGGTGAAGCTGAACGGGAAAGGCGCCAAGCGAGACACCCACCTAAATGCCGGGGACCTGCTGGAGCTCTATATCAATGACGAGTTTTTTGATCTCCCCACCCCGGAAAACGCCTTTCTGTCGATTTCCAAGCCTCAGTTGGACATATTATATGAGGACGAGAACCTGTTGCTGGTGGACAAGCGCCCTGGTATGGTGGTCCATCCCGATGAGACGGAACGAGTGAACACTCTTATAACTCACATCCAAGCATACCTCTATCAAAAGAGAGAGTGGAGCCCTTATACGGAGCGTAGCTTCGCTCCTGCCCTCTGCCATCGGATTGATCGAAACACCGGTGGCATCGTTATAGCTGCCAAGACCGCAGAGGCCTTGCGTATCATTAATGAAAAAATTCGGGACAGGGAAATCGAAAAATATTACCTCTGTATTATCCACGGCGCCATATCTCCTCCCCAGGGCACCCTGCGACACATTTTATTAAAGGATGAGGGGAAGAAACAGGTGTCTGTTCACCACCATGCCGTTCCCGGCGGCCGTTCCGCGGCTACGGAGTACCATACCCTGGCCCGGAACGATAATCTGTCCCTGATGGAATGTCGCCTCATCACCGGGCGAACCCACCAGATTCGCGCCCAATTCGCTGCGGCGGGCCATCCCCTTCTGGGCGATGGTAAGTACGGCAAAGAACGGGACAATAAGCCCTTCGGCCGCACCTACCAAGCCCTGTATTCCTATCGCCTCCAATTCACTTTCCCCACAGACGCGGGAGTTCTTTCCTATTTAAAAGGAAAGACCGTTTCTGTTCCGAAAGTTGATTTTGCAGAGGAGTTCTTCCCTGAATTTTCTTATGTTCCGTAAAACACTCGGCAGAAAACACTGATAAATTTCTCAGGAATAAAATAGGTGTTTTGGGTTGACTTTTGCCTTTGTCTTGTTTATAGTGATAGCCGCTGTAATTTTTTACAGACTTCGCCTTTTTTAGTGCGTGAAAAGAACGGGGGAGGATACATGTCCAAGGAGCTCATCCGCTTGACGGATTGCGTCATGCAGTTCGATGACGACATCGTACTTGATCACCTGAACTTGTATATCAACGATCAGGAGTTTCTCACCTTGCTTGGCCCTTCCGGTTGCGGTAAAACTACCACCCTTCGTATCATCGGCGGATTTCAGAAGCCCACCTCCGGTACGATTTATTTCGACGGGCAGGAGATGAACGACGTTCCGCCCCATATGCGTAAAATCAACACGGTGTTCCAGCGATACGCTCTTTTCCCCCATCTGGATGTTTATGAGAACATCGCCTTTGGCCTGCGTCTTAAAAAGACCTTCTCCGAGGAGGAGATCGCCAAGGAAGTGACGGAGATGCTGGAGCTGGTCAGCCTGCGCGGCTTTGAGTCCAGAAAGGTCAACTCCCTTTCCGGCGGACAGCAGCAGCGGGTCGCCATTGCCCGTGCCCTCATTAACCGCCCACAGGTCCTCCTTCTGGATGAACCTTTGGGCGCTTTGGACTTGCGTCTGCGGAAGGATATGCAGAACGAGCTCAAGCGTATTCAGCAGCAGCTGGGCATCACTTTTATTTATGTAACCCACGATCAGGAAGAAGCCCTGGCCATGAGCGACACTGTGGTGGTAATGGATCAGGGACGCATTCAGCAAATCGGAACTCCCGAGGACATCTATAACGAACCAAAAAACGCTTTTGTGGCAGACTTTATTGGAGAATCTAACATTCTGGACGGCACGATGATTGAAGACTATGCCGTGGAGTTTTTCGGACGCAGATTCAAATGTGTTGACAAGGGCTTTGCCCCTCGAGAGTCGGTGGATGTGGTAATCCGACCCGAGGACATTGACATTGTCGACCCCTCTGAGGGCCACCTTTCGGGCACTGTTACTTCCGTCACCTTTAAGGGTGTGCACTATGATATTATTGTAGACTTCAAAGGCTTTAAATGGCTGATCCAAACCACAGATTTTTACCCGGTTGACGCCATAATCGGCATTCGCCTGAACCCCGAAGACATCCACATTATGAAGAAAAGCGCTTACTCGGGTGCATTCGGCGATTACAGCTCCTACTCGGCAGAGTATGATGAAATCAGTGATCCCGAAGAGCCCTCTGAGGACGACGCCGATGAGGAATAAGCTGGCTGCCGCGCCCTACCTGCTCTGGATGTTTATTTTCATTCTGGCACCTCTTGCCGTGGTGGCCTATTTCGCCTTCACGGACCGCAGCGGCGCCTTCACTCTATCCAACCTGGCCTCACTTCAGAACTACACCCCTATCTTTGTCACCTCCGTGGTTCTGGCGCTGATTGCCGCGCTGATCTGCCTGATCATCGCTTACCCCGTGGCCTACTTTATGGCCTTGGCTGACCCGTTCATCCAGCGTCTTCTCATGATGCTGGTGATGCTCCCCATGTGCATGAGCTTTTTGCTTCGCACCATGGCTCTGGTGGCCCTTTTGGATGACACAGGCATCATCAATTCCTTTTTGGGGAACCTGGGGATTGCCCCCCTTCCTCTCACCCGTAATAATGCCGCGGTGGTTCTGGGCATGGTCTATAACTTCCTGCCTTATATGATCCTTCCCCTATACACAGTGATGGAGAAAATCGACCCGCGACTTATTGAAGCAGCCCAGGACTTAGGTTGCGACAGCCGACAGACATTCACCAAGGTGATTCTTCCCCTGTCCAAATCCGGTATTATTTCCGGCTTTACTATGGTCTTTGTCCCAGCTGTGAGCACCTTTTATATCTCTAACAAGCTGGGCGGAACCAGCACCGTTCTCATCGGTGACGTGATCGAGTCCCAGTTCAAAACTGCCTACAATCCAAATTTAGGCGCTGCCATGGCCCTAGGCCTCATGGTTCTGGTGCTTCTATGCATCTTCCTGATGAATCACTTCACCGATGACGACGACGAGGAGGTGATCACTTTATGAGGCGAACACTAAAGCTTTGCACCATTCTGACCTTCGCCTTCCTCTATATACCCATTCTGGTTCTGGTGGTCGCTTCTTTTAACGCAGGGCATGACATTGCACAGTTTCAAGGCTTTACCCTTTATAACTACGGCGAGCTCTTTGAGGACAAGTTCCTGCTGCTCCTTTTGCGCAACTCGTTTATCATGGCCATTGTCTCCGCAGTTCTGGCCACTGCAATTGGAACGCTGGCTGCTATCGGCATTCAGGCCATGGCGCCCCGGGTTCGCTCTGCTGTGATGTCCGTGACCAACATCCCCCTGACCAATCCAGATATCGTCACCGGCGTTTCCTTGGCGCTGCTTTTCAGTTTTGTTGGCCTGCTTTTAAAGCGGCAAGATGCCATGCTGGGTTTTGCTACTCTGCTCATCGCCCATGTCACCTTCAACCTTCCCTATGTGATCCTCTCCGTTCTGCCCAAGCTTCGACAGATGGATCCCTCCCTGCGGGATGCTGCCCTAGATCTGGGCTGCCGTCCCTACCAGGCTTTTTTCAAGGTGACTATTTTCGAAATCCTACCTGGCATCATCTCCGGCTTTATTATGGCCTTTACCATGTCCCTGGATGATTTTGTCATCAGCTATTTTGTCTACGGGCCGAAGTTTATTACACTCCCTGTGGAAATCTATACCCAGACAAAAAAGCCACTTCACCCGAAAATTTACGCCCTATTTACCCTGATGTTCTTCGCTATGCTCCTGCTTATGATTATCATGAATCTGCTTCAGAGCAGAGATGAAAAACGGCGCAGAAACCGCATTTTCCCCCTTGGCGCCCGATAACCGCATTTGAAAAGGAGGTTTTTCCATGAAGCAGTCTCGCTTTTTCACCGCAGTGCTCGCCGCTGCCCTGATGCTTTCCCTTACCGCTCCCCTGGCTGCCGCCGCGCCCGCAGCTGCCCCCGATACCGGCGTTACCATCAACGTTTATAACTGGGGGATGTATATCTCCGACGGTACCGACGGCTATCTGGACGTGAACAAGGCCTTTACCGAAGCCACCGGGATTAAGGTCAACTATATGACCTATGACAGCAATGAAACCCTGTACACCAAATTAAAGACCGGCGGCGTCAGCTACGACGTCATTATTCCCTCCGACTATATGGTTGCAAGACTCATCGAGGAAGATATGCTGGAACCCATCAACTTTAATAATGTCCCCAACTATCAGTATATTGATCAGTCCTTCCGGGATCAGGCCTATGACCCCGACAACGCCTATTCCATCCCCTACACCTGGGGCACTGTTGGTCTGATCTACAACACCAAATATGTAGAGAAGCCGGTCACCAGCTGGGATCTTATGTGGGATGAGGATTATGCAGGCAAAATCCTTATGTTCGACAACCCGCGCGATGCCTTTGCCATTGCTCAGTTTCGACTGGGTCATAGCATTAACACCGAGGATGCAGCAGATCTACAGGCCGCAGCCGATGAGCTAACGACTCAGAAGCCACTGGTTCAGCAGTATGTCATGGATCAGATTTTTGACAAAATGCAGCGCGAAGAAGCTTATGTTGGCGCATACTACGCCGGGGATTATTTGATGATGGCCGAGGAAAACGAGAACCTTGCCTTTTGTTTCCCCGAAGAGGGCTTCAATGTCTTTATTGATGCCTTATGCATTCCCAAGGGTGCCGCTAACAAAGATGCGGCGGAGGCTTATATCAACTTCCTCTGCTCTCCAGAGATCTCCGGCCAGAATCTGGACTATTTGGGCTACTCCACCCCCATCAGCGAGGCTAAGGCGTATATGGATCCCGAGATGGCTACAAGCGACATCGCCTATCCTGACGCTGAAACCTTGTCCCGTGCCCAGAGCTTTACCAATCTCTCCCCCGACACCCTTCAGGACATGGACAGCCTGTGGCTGAGTGTGAAGGCGACCGGCGAAGGAAATACCCTGCTCTTCGTAGGCGTCGGTCTTGCGCTGGTGCTGGTTGTGGTACTGGTGGTTGCCAATCAGACCAAGAAGAAGAAGATGTCTGCCCGGAAAGGCAACAAGAAATAAGTCAATATGTTTCCTATCTCAGTGCGGGGAGTTCTCAAAGAGGACTCCCCCCCTTTTTTATCTCAAAATCCGCCCTACTTGTCATTTCACCCCCGCCAAAGTAGTTGCATAAACTAGGGCAGATAATCCTTCTTGAGTTTGGGCAAAGCATAACGCCCACTCTCAAAACACAATCCCGCCGCAGTGCCTTCTAGTTTGCGGCGGGTTGCTTTTTGCCTCCTGCTTAAAATTCCCAACCTGTTTCTTTAACTAGGCATACATGAAGACTCTTTATAGGGCCATATTAAATTTAATCCAATCAACTGCATGGAAGGAAGTTTGACCACATGGAAACTACCTGTGGCTATTTTGGCCTGCACCCTTGGGAGCTGCCATGGGATACGGAGCGCGACAATCCTGAGCGTACACGATTCCAAAAGCAAATTAGGGCGCATCTGACTTCCCTGGTGGCACAGCAAAACATCTCCCGGTTCATTGTCTCCGTAGATGGAGGTGCTGCTCTTCTGGTCGCGGAGGCCATTTTGGAGATGAAAGCCCAGCATCCCGTCACGCTGGAATGTGTGATCCCCTTTGAAGAACTCCCTGTCCACTGGTCGGAAGCGGAAAGGGAGCGCTACTTCTCCGTTTTGGAGCGGTGCGATGTAGAGAACATGATAAACCGCAGTTTTACTTTGAATTGTTACCGGCGCTGCGCCCAATACCTGGCTGAGCAATGCGGAACACTTCTCATCCTTTGGAACGAAAAGCCCGGCGATGCCGGAGACGCCATAGCCGTGGCCCACCGATTTGGCCGGCGTCTGATTCTTCTCTCGCCCATTGCCTCCAGTGACAAGGTGGAGTAGCGAAACCGCGCCGCGCAGGATGCCAAACCTGCACGGCGCGTTGGTTCTTTCATCTAGATTCCAGATCAGCAGTCTCCGCACTGGGCAGGATGCGTTCTTTACGATTCCTCCTGCGCCCATTGCAGGGTGCGCTGCACCGCCCGTTTCCAGGTGGCGTATTCCCGATTTCGGTCCTTCTGGGGGAGAAAAACTCGCTCCGTGCTCCGAAGACCTTTCAAATCCTTCAGGTTCCCCCAGACCCCGGCGGAGAGCCCTGCCAGGCAGGCGGCGCCCCAGGCCGTGGTCTCTACCAAGGTGGGCCGCTCCACGGGAATCTGCAGCAAATCCGCCTGGAACTGCATCATAAAATCGCTGACACTGGCTCCGCCATCCACCCGCAGGGTTGGGATAGGTCTGCCTGCATCCTGGCTCATAGCCAGCATTAGGTCTGCCGTCTGATAAGTAATTCCCTCTAGCACCGCCCGGCAGAGCTGGGCGCGGCTACTGCCGCGGGTAAGACCTAATAGGGTTCCTCTGGCATACATATCCCAGTGAGGCGCCCCCAGTCCCGTAAAGGCCGAGACCATATAAACACCACCATTGTCCAGAACTGATTCAGCCAAAAGGTCACATTCCCCTGCCGTGCGAATAACACCCAGCTCATCCCGAAGCCACTGAATGGCAGAGCCAGCGTTAAAGACGCTGCCCTCCAGCACGTATGTCAGATCTTCGCCTAAGGCCCAGCCGATGGAGCTTAACAGCCCATGTTCCGACCGGACAGCCTGATTCCCGGTGTTCATCAGCGCAAAACATCCCGTACCGTAGGTATTTTTAATCTGACCAGCCTCAAAGCAGGCCTGTCCGAAGAGTGCGGCCTGCTGATCTCCTGCTGCACCACGGATTGGTAGCCCCCCAAGGGCCTCCAGCCCGGGAATTCCGGCCTTCAGCCGCCCGTACTCCTGGCTGTTGGAAACCGGCTCCGGCAGCATATTCATGGGTACTCCCATGACTCGGCAAAGCTCCTCATCCCAGCAGAGTTTATGGATATCAAAAAGCATAGTACGAGAACAGTTGGAATAATCGGATACATGGGCTGCGCCTCCGGTTAAATTCCAGATCAGCCAGCTATCTATGGTTCCGCAAAGGAGTTCACCGGCTTCTGCCCTAGCCCTGGCTCCCGCCACATGGTCCAGTATCCAGCACAGCTTTGTCCCGGAAAAATAGGCATCAATTAGAAGGCCGGTTTTCTCTCTCACGGTTTCCTCAAGGCCTTGGGCGCGCAGCTGATCGCATAGAGCAGCCGTCCTCCGGCACTGCCACACAACGGCGGGGTGAATCGGCCTGCCCGTATCCTTCTCCCAGACCACCACCGTCTCCCGCTGGTTGGTAATCCCAAGCGCTACAATCTGTCTAGCGGGAATGCCAGACCGGTCCAGGCAAGCCTTCATGGCGTGAAGCTGGCTCTCCCAAATCTCTATGGGATCATGCTCCACATAGCCGGGTTTGGGATAATGCTGATTCAAAATCTGCTGGGAGGCGGCGATCACCAGACCCTCAGCCGAAAAGAGCAACGCGCGGGAACTGGTGGTGCCCTGGTCTAATGCGAGAATATAGGGATTCATAAAGATCCTCCTTCTCCTCCCTTGCCCCTTGACGCGGCGAGAGGTTGTGGGTAGACTAAAGGGAGTCATTGCCCTCATTTACAAGCGCAGGCACTTTTATGATTACTGGCCTGCCTCGTCCAGCCTTCAGTTTGTATCAAATTTACATCGCTCATCAATCGCATATGATGGCTGCTCTTGCGGACATTGTATCATAGAAAGAGGCCATTGTCATGAGAAAAGAAGCTCGTCTTCCCTTTCTTGCGGGACGTTTTCACTTGCATGTCATCCACTGGATTCCCGACGAGATTCCCTGTCGCGGCGTCATTCATTTGGTACACGGTATCTCTGAATACATAAATCGTTATGAGGACTTTGCTACCTATCTTAACGGCCACGGCTTTGTGGTGGTGGGTTGCGATCTTCCGGGCCATGGACTTACTGCGCCAGGGCCGGAGGACTATGGCTATTTTGCCCCCAAAGACGGCTGGAAGCTGGTCACCCAAGCTCTTCTAGAGCTGGCCGACTCTATTCAGGACGAGTATCCCGATCTTCCCTTCTTCCTCATGGGTCACAGCATGGGTTCCTTCCTAGCGCGCACCATGATGATTGACAGGCCGAATCTTGCCCAAGGTGTGATTCTCTCCGGGACGGGACAGCTGCGGGCTAAAACTGTGACCTTCGGAAGCAGTGTCACCAACTTTGCCGTGCGAACCTGGGGCCCCCGCGCCCGCAGCCGTCGGATTGAACGAATGTCAACTGGCTCCTATCATCGGCAGTTTGATCCCTTCCGCACTGTGGCGGACTGGATCAGCCGTGATCCTGAGGTGGTAGACCGCTACCTGGAAGATCCATTGTGCACCTTTCTTCCCACGGTATCCCTGTTCAGAGATATCATTGACGGCCAACGCTACATTGGCGACCATAGAAATATTGCCCGGATGAACCCCAACATCCCCTACTTGATTTTTTCCGGAGATCACGACCCCGTAGGGGAACGGGGCGAAGGTGTTCGCAGGGTATTCTACGCTTTGATCCGGGCCGGCTTCACCTCCGTTCGCCTGAAGCTCTATCCCGAAGGCCGTC
>JAGFXS010000122.1 GCA_017861415.1 Bacillota bacterium | reverse complement strand
CTCATCGGGGACAAAATCCTCCGCGCCTGCCTCCAAAACATCCAGCATCACCGCATCTTCATCTAGATCCTCCCGCTCGATGATAATTACACCCTTGCGGTCAAAAGACCAGGAAACACAGCCAGTGGCCCCCAGATTGCCGCCATACTTATCGAAATAATGTCGCACCTCGGGTGCAGTCCGATTCCGGTTATCTGTCAGCGCCTCCACAATCACGGCCACGCCGTTGGGTCCATAACCCTCGTAGACCACGTTTTCATAATTGTCGTTATTGCCAGCACCCAGACCCTTTTCAATAGTGCGCTTAATGTTGTCGTTTGGCATATTGACGGCCTTGGCCTTGGCAATGACAGTAGCCAAACGGGAGTTATTAGCAGGATCACCGCTGCCGCCAGCCTTCACCGCGACGATGATCTCCCTGGCCACCTTGGTAAACATTTGAGAGCGCTTGGCATCGGCAGCGCCCTTGGTTTTCTGAATATTATGCCACTTGGAATGTCCTGACATGTCATCTCGTTCCCTTCTATGAAAATAACAAGCATACAGGCATATTTTAACACAGGCTAATTAACTTGACAAGGCTGGGCCGGTGAATTTATGCACCCCTAATCCTTATGGTCCCACCCTTGCGCAGAGATAGCCATGTCGCTATTAGACCGCGTTAAACACTTCCTCTAGGTGGCAGGTCACTTCCACTGCCACCTCCGGAAATGACTCTCTGAGCCAATCGGCCAGCACAGGGCAAATCAGTGCTTCAGTAGAATGATGCCCTGCATCTACAAGGTTAATCCCCCTGTCCTTTGCCTCCAGATAAATGTCATGCTTTAGATCTGCAGTGATAAATGTGTCGCAGCCGTGGGCAACCGCGAGAGAAAGCATGCCCCCACAGGCGCCGCCTCCAACCGCCACCTTGTGCACCGGCTTGCCTGCATCCAGATAGCGGACTCCCGGCACATGCAGCAACTCCTTCACCTCCAGAGCAAACGCCTGGAGTGCAGTCGGACCACCGGCGCGCAGTCCCACGCGGCCAATGCCATAGGGTGTACCGTCCTCCATGTAGCCGTCCTGCTGAAGGGGTACCGGACTTAAAAGGCCCAGGACTTCTGCTAAAGTACTGTTGACACCCCCTTCCACCGCATCCAGATTAGTATGGGCGCAGATGGCGGCGATTCTATGCTCCGCCAAGGAGAGAAGAATGCGCCCTGTCCGGTCTCGGTCTGTGACGGACGAAATTTGTCCCCATATCACCGGGTGGTGGGATACAATCAGCTCCGCTCCATGAGTAATTGCCTCCTCCATCACCTCAGGCGTGATATCGAGGGCCACCAGAACGCGGGATACTAATCTATCCTCACGCCCCAACAAAAAGCCCGCATTATCAAACCCCGCCTGCAGGGCAAAAGGCACCCTCTCATCTAGAAAACGATAAATTTCTCCTACCGTTGCCAAGAACGCCACTCCTCTCTCATCACTGTCATCTGGCGCAGGAGTTCCTCCAATTTCGCAATCTGCGGCTCCATTCGCCCGGCCGCCTGACGCATCCCTACCAAGGCACGGGTACGGCGGCTGATGACGTCATCCATGTACTGCTGACGCAATGGGGATAGTTCCCCGCGGCTTTGACGCCCCAGCCACTGCTCGCCCAGCGTATATGCTCGTGTATCGCCGGGACGTACCCGGAAAATCACGTAGAGCTTATCCTCCTCCTGAGCATAAATTTCCTCCTCAATAGAAAATCCTTCTTCAGTGAGAAATCGGCGCAGTTCTGGAACAGAGCTCATGGGCTGTAGCAGGTACAAAAGACCCGGATCCCTAGACCACGGAGTCTCAGTTAAAATATGTGCAATGGTCTCCCCGCCCATGCCGGCGATGACGATGGTGTCAACCTCATGAGAGGTAAGTCCAGCCAAGCCGTCGCAGCAGCGGAAGGAGATCCGCCCCTCAGGCACCTCCCACTGGCGAGCCACCTCTATACCTCTTGCCAGAGGCCCTTCCCGCAGGTCGGCGGCGATGGCCTCGGGTACGATCCCATGGCGAATCAGCCAAACCGGCAGATAGGCGTGGTCTGTGCCGATATCTGCAACCCTAGCTCCAGTAGGTACCTGCCGGGCTAAGGCCATCAGTCTGGGCGACAGTTCAAGTTCCCTCATTATCCGTCCGCCCCCTTTCCCTCTCAGGCATTCTTTTTTCATCCCACTTTCGGGAAAACGCAGGCTGCTTCGATGCCCAATGCAAACCGCAACATCCGCCCGCCTCCATGGGAAAAGAGGAGCAGGTATTCCCGCTCCTCTCCACTTTGTAGCAACTTACTTCCTGTTTGCTGCGATGGCCAGATTTAGCTGCTCCAGCAGCTCCTCCGTGCTGACGCCGTGCACCATGCAAGCCTGCTCCACGGTCTCATTCCGGGATGCAGGGCAGCCCAGACAATGCATGCCGATGCTTAGAAAAGCCGGGGCCGTTTCCGGTGCGATATCCAGAATGTCGCCGATAATGGTATCTTTCGTAATGGTTGCCATTGTGTAACACCTCCTGCTTTCAGTATGCCCTCAAGGGGCCTTCTCTACTCTTTGGAAAAGAGGGCTGCCAATTTTGGGCAGCCCTCTTTAGAAACTTCATCAGATTAACCACCCGATTACATCGCTGGTGACTTATGCCTCTTCGGATTCCTCATCAGTCTCTTCGGCGGTGTTCTCCAACAGGGCACGAATGGACAGGGATACCTTTTTATTATCAAAATCAATGTCGGTGATCTTTACTTCCACAGTCTGGCCCTCAGCCAGCACATCGCCGGGCTTCTCAATCCGATGATCTGCGATCTGGGAGATGTGGATAAGCCCATCCACACCGGGAACCACCTCAGCAAAGGCACCGAAGGTCATCAGCTTCACAACGCGCGCAGAGGCCACGGAGCCGACCTCATAGGTGCTGGTGAACACGCTCCAGGGATCCTGACCGCGGTCCTTCATACCCAGAGAAATCTTTTTCTTATCAGCGTCAAAGGAGATGACATGCACCTGGACAGTGTCGCCTACCTTCACCACTTCGGCGGGAGACTTGATCCGGCTCCAAGAGAGCTCAGACACATGAACCATGCCATCTACGCCACCAATATCTACAAAGGCGCCGTATGGAGTCAGGGACTTCACGGTGCCGGTGTAACGCTTGCCTACCTCGATGTTGTTCCAGACCTCATTTGCCTTGGCCACCCGCTCTTCCTGAGCTACGGCACGGATGGAACCTACCACGCGGCGACGGGAGCGGTTCACCTCTGTAATACGCAGGCGTACCTTCCGCTTCAGCAACTCGGACATGGCTGCATCACGGGGCAGACCTGTTTGGGAAGCAGGAACGAAAACGCGAATGCCCTTCACGGACACCACAATGCCGCCCTTGTTTTCCTCGGTGACCAAACCCTCCATGGTGGTGCGTTCTTCCACAGCGGTCTCGATATTGTCCCAGTTCTTCACGCTGTCAAGGCGCTTCTTGGACAGGGTGACAACGCCTTCCGCATCATTGACGCGCATGACGTAGGTCTCAATGTCATCCCCGACATGTAAGATATCTTCAACCTTAACTTCGGGGTCGTCACTAAACTCGCTCACAGGAATGTAGCCCGCGTGCTTGGTGCCCAGGTGGGTGTAATTCTGGTAACAACACCTGTGACCTTATCTCCCGTATTTAAAGTTTTGATCGATTTCTCCAGCAGTTCAGCAAATGATTCTTCGATCTCCATGATTTCGTCGCTCATTATATCATAGACCTCCTTTATTATCCACCCGGGCGTAGATGCGCCCGCAGTGATTCCAACAGAAGCTGCCCCGCTTAGTTTGGACAGGTCAAGCTCCTTTGCCCGGCTGATGTGTAGCACCAGCGGACAGTGTGCCCGGCTCAGCTCAGCAAGACGGTTTGTGTTGGAGCTCTTTCGGTCACCGATAATAAGCATTGCATCGCATTGCTCCGCCAAACATAGTGCCTCTGATTGCCGCTTACACGTAGCTTCGCATATTGTATCAAATATTTCCG
>JAGFXS010000041.1 GCA_017861415.1 Bacillota bacterium | reverse complement strand
TCCCGCTCCTCTAGCACTGTCCGGGTAAAGCCCCGGCCCACCCCCTTCAGAGCGGCCAGACCAAAACGGATATGCTCTCCGGATACGGTAAAAGCGGGGCCGGACTGGTTGATATCCGGGGGCAGCAGAGAGATGCCGTTCTGTCGGCATTCGGTAATATATTCGCTCACCTTGTCCTGGGAGTCAAGAATGGAGGTGAGGAGGGCAGCCATATACTCTCGGGGGTGATGGCACTTGAACCAAGCGGTCTGATAGGCCACAATGGCATAGGCAACGGCGTGGGCTTTGTTGAAGGCGTAGTTGGCAAAGTCATAAATTTCATCGTAAATAGCCTGTGCTACCGATTCGGTTATCCCCTGTGCCCCGCAGCCGGCGATGCCGCGCTCAGGATCGCCGTACACAAAGGCATGGCGCTCCTTCTCGATTTCTTTGGCCTTTTTTTTGGAGATGGCTCGGCGCACCATGTCCGCCTGTCCCAAAGAAAACCCTGCTAAACGCCGGAAAATCTCAATCACCTGCTCCTGATAGACAATGCAGCCGTATGTGACGGAGAGAATTGGCTCTAGGGAGGGGTGACGGTAGGAGATCAGTTTAGGATCTTGCTTACTGGCGATAAAACGGGGGATAGAGTCCATGGGGCCTGGACGGTAGAGGGCGATGATGGCGGTGATGTCTTCGATGTCCTTGGGTTTGAGACCCACGCAGACGCCGGTCATCCCGGTAGATTCCATCTGGAAGACCCCGGAAGTGTGTCCTGCCGAGAGCATTTGGAAGGTTTCTGGGTCGTCCTCGGGGATATCCTTCAGAGAGAAAACGGGATTCCTCTCCTGTAACATCACCTCCGCGTCGTGGAGGACGGTGAGATTCCGTAGGCCCAGGAAGTCCATTTTTAGAAGCCCCAGCTCCTCTAGGGTGGTCATGGGATATTGGGTGACAATGGCCTCATCATTTTTAGCCAGTGGGACGTAATGTTCCACAGGCAGACGAGTAATGACCACCCCGGCGGCGTGAGTGGAGGCGTGGCGGGGCATGCCCTCCAGGCTCCGGGCGGTGTCCAGCAGGCGGCGGACCCGCTCGTTTTCCTGATATTGCTCCCGTAGGGGTTGGGAGAGCTTCAGTGCCTGATCCAAGGTAATGTGAAGGGCATTGGGCACCAGCTTGGCCAAGGTATCCGCCTCGGCGTAGGGGAAGTTCATGGCCCGGGCTACGTCCCGGATAGCCCCCTTGGCAGCCATGGTGCCGAAGGTGACGATCTGCGCCACATGGTCGCTGCCGTACTTTTGATTCACATAGTCGATGACCTCGCCCCGGCGCTGATAGCAGAAGTCAATGTCGATATCCGGCATGGAGATGCGCTCAGGGTTTAAGAAACGTTCAAAATAAAGGGCGTACTTAATAGGTTCCACATCTGTAATACCAAGACAGTAGGAAACCATGGAGCCAGCGGCGGAACCACGACCTGGCCCTACGGGAATTCCTTTACTTTTTGCATAGCCGATAAAGTCGGAGACGATAAGGAAGTAGTCCACAAAACCCATTTTGCGGATCATGGACATCTCCATCTCCAGACGGTCTATATAGTCCTGGCTACTCTGGGGATATCGGTGGGAGAAGCCCGCCCGGCAGAGATGCTCAAAGTAGGTGTCTCCGTCGCTCCAGCCCTCAGGTAGCTTGAACTCCGGTAGATGATAAGCACCGAAGGTGAAATCTAGCTGACAAAGCTCGGCAATCTTGGCTGTGTTTTCCAAGGCGTCGGAATAGCCGGGGAAGAGCTGCGCCATTTCGTCCTCCGACTTGATATAAAACTCGCTGGTTTCAAAGCGCATCCGGTTGGGGTCGTCCACGGTGCGCCCCGTTTGGACGCACAGGAGCACGTCCTGAGTAACCGCGTCCTCCCGGGTGAGATAATGGGCATCATTGGTGACCACCAGCGGGATCCCCGTCTCACGGCTGAGACGGATGATCTCTGGGGCCACCGCCTTTTGCTCACGGATACCGTGATCCTGCAGCTCCAGATAGTAGCCGTCGGGGCCGAATAGGCTCTGCATCTCCAGAGCATGTGTCCGGGCACCCTCGTAGTCACCGGCCAAAAGTCGCTGAGGGATTTCTCCGGCCAGACAGGCGGAGAGACAGATGAGGCCTTCAGCATGAAGACGGAGTAGCTCCATGTCAATCCGGGGGCGGTTGTAGAAGCCTTCTGTATAGCCGCGGCTTACCAGTGCGCAGAGGTTTCGATAACCCTCTTCGTTTCGGCAGAGGAGCACCAGGTGCCGGGCGTCGGCGTCCAGCTGGTGCATTCGGTCGAAGCGGCTGCGGGGGGCCATGTAGACCTCGCAGCCGATGATGGGCTTTATCCCCTCGTCCAGGCAGGCCTTATAAAAATCAATAACGCCGTACATGACTCCGTGGTCGGTGATGGCAAGGGCAGTCTGGCCCAGGGCCTTGGCGCGCCTGACCAGATCGCGGATCCGGCAGGCACCGTCTAATAGGCTGTATTCCGTATGAACGTGAAGGTGTACAAATGACATGGCCGGGAGACTCCTTTCGGCTTCATGAAGGGTAATACTATGGACTGTGGCGGGATTATGTCGAGAGTTCCTGCCCTAGCATCACTAATTTTCGCAGTCGGTGATTGAGACAGGATTTTGTGACCGGTGGGTGGCAGAGCGCGGCAAGCTCTGCCAGGGAGAGCTCGGGGTATTCCCTGCGAAGCTCCGCCGACTCCCGCAGTTTATCGGAGAGGGAGTCCAGCGCGCCGACTGCCTCCAGCGTCCGGATGGCTGCCAGCTGCTCTTGGGCAGCGTCTACGGTTTTGTCAGCGTTGGCGGCGTCGCAGTTGACCCGGCGGTTGATGCCGTTACGCAGATTCTTCTCGGCCTTGGCATTCATAATATGCATGGCTGCCACCGGCGCACCCATGGCAGTTAAAAGATCCTCAATAAATTCACTTTGCTTAAAGTAATTAATATAATTAGATTTTCTGATGGTTTCTTTAGGGGCATAGCCCATGTCCAGCATCAGAGCGGTGAGCTCCCTGTTCACATGGTAATGTGAGGTGACAAACTCCAAGTGATAGCCCTTTTGCGGGTCGGTCACAGAGCCGCCCGATAAAAAGGCACCCCGAAGAAACGCCAGCTGACAGTGAGGCTCCTCAAGGAAGGCAAAGTTGATGTGGTGGGCAATGCCACCGCCGATGCCGCTGCCGCAGGCCTCCCGAATGGCGGCCAGCTTGCTGGGCTGGGTAATGGTAAAGAGCTGCTTGCCGTCCTCGCAGTCAGGCTGCTGATCGAAGGAGACCTGAAAGGCCTGACGGAAGAGACGGGGAAGTCTTTTGGAGAAGGACAGGGACTCTGTCAGAATTTTAATGCCTTGGAGGGAAAATTGATTACAATAAAGGAGCACCCCGCAGGCCTCGGCCCGGGCACAGCAGGTATCTTTGATGCGCACACGGCACAGCTCATGTTTGGTTTCTCCGGAAAAAGAAATCATGGAATCCCTCCAAGGAAAGTTACGGTCAAATCAATCGGTTTCCAGCACATAGCGTCGGCCAGGCCTGTCAGGATAGACCTGAATGGCCCGAGATTCGTAGATGGCGCGGATGGCCTGAGTCAGGCAGTGGGGACAGTGACAGATCACATCTGCATCCAGCGAAACCAAGGGGCAGGCAATCAGCTCAAGCCCCAAGGTCGTCACTCTGGTCTGATCTAGGGTCACAGGGGTAATGCCGCCGGCTTCCCAGGCGTTGCGCAGCAAATGGGGCGGGATAGAGTCGGAATTCACCAGACAGGCGGTGAAGAGGCCGGGACCGCTGTGAGCATAAAGGGCGTCGATGTGGTCGGCCACAGTATATCCTTCGGTTTCGCCTTCCTGGGTCATGAGATTGGACACATAGATCCGGGGCACATGAGTACGGCGTATGGCCTCGGCAATGCCGGGCACCAGAAGATTGGGGATGAGGCTGGTGTACAGGCTGCCAGGGCCGAGAAGGATTAGGTCGGCCTCCTCGATGGCGGAAATGGCCCCCGGAAGCGCCGTGGGATCTGGCGGTAACAGGGAGATTTGTCGAATGCGGCAATTTTCCTCCTGCTTGGCCCGGGCGATCTTGGATTCTCCCACCACTCGCGCGCCGTTTTCCAGCAGGGCGGCCAGTTGCACGTTGTCTGCGGTGACGGGCAGTACTCGGCCGGTAATGGCCAAGACCTGCTGCATGCCGGATACGGCCTCGTCAAAGGAGGAGGAAATGCCGTTGAGGGCGGCCAGAAGTAGATTGCCGAAGGACTGTCCCTGCAAGGTGCCTTCGGTAAAGCGATAGTCTAGAAGGCGTTCCATAAGCGGCTCCGTATTGGATAAGGCCTGCATACAGTTGCGAATATCGCCGGGAGCAGGCATTCCAAGATCCCGGCGGAGCATGCCGGAGCCGCCGCCGTCATCGGCCACGGTGACAATAGCCGTTAAGTTTTTAGTGTATGATTTCAGGCCGCGTAGCAAGTTTGATAATCCATGTCCGCCGCCTAAAGCCACAATGCGAGGACTGTATTCCGGTCGGAGTGCCGGGAGAAATCCCGCAGACTCCCGGCAGGTGATGGTTTGTGGAATCATACCGTCAGCCCCGCGTCATATCCCGATGGTTTTCGCTGGCGCGGTACCCCTTCTGGCGGATAAAATCCGTCACAGCCCGGGTGATGACCACGGAGCGGTGCCGTCCTCCGGTGCAGCCAATGGCGATGACCAGGGCAGCTTTTCCCTCGGTGACATATTGAGGCAAAAGGAAGCTGAGGAGTGCCTCCAGATGGGCTAGAAATTCCTGGGTTTGGTGGTAGCCGGAAAGAAAGCTACGGACGGGTTCATCCAAACCGCTTTTTTCCTTCAAGGAGGGGATATAGTATGGATTGGGGAGGAATCGTACGTCAAAGACCAGGTCCGCCTCAATGGGGATGCCGTATTTGAAGCCGAAGGAAATAACGGAAATGCTCATAGCCTCAGTGGAACTTCCGTCGCCGAAGAGCCGGAGAATTTCCCCACGTAGTTTTGCGTTAGACAGGGCGGTGGTATCAATAATATGGGTAGCCCGCTGGCGCACGGGGGCGAGGGCCTGCCGCTCCTTCTCCACGGCCGCTTCCAGAGAATACCCCTGACGGGTAAGAGGATGGGTGTGACGGGTCTCCTTATAGCGGTTGATAATGGCACTATTGGAGGACTCTACAAAAAGAATTTTGTATTCGCACTCCATGGTCTCCAAATCCTGTAGGGCATGAAAGAGGCCGTCAAAGCTCTGCCCACCCCGGATGTCCGTTACAAGGGCCACACGGTCATAGTTGCCCGAATCGCCCCCCGCCATACAAAGACCCGCAAAAGAAGAGATGAGGGAGACGGGGAGGTTGTCCACGCAGTAAAAACCTAAATCTTCCAGAAAGGAGGCGATGGAGCTTTTTCCCGCACCGGAAAGTCCTGAGACAATAATAAAGTCCGTCATATTGGTTCCTCCAAATGCAAGTACGGTCCACAACAAAAAGGGACGAACTATAGTTGAGTGCGGGGCATGCCCGCGTAGCTAATTCATTTATTATACCACACAAGCCTCCCTAAGAAAACAAAAAAGTACCGCTGTTTCGTGGTGTAGCGGTACTTTTTGGGAAAAGATATGCTGATTCAATTTTGCATGAGAAACAGATGATGTTATGCCTTGTCATTGTTACGATCATTATCCCTTGGAGGATGTTTTTCTTTTTCTGGGCCAAAATATTCCAGTTCAAACCACTCCAACTCTGCGGCTTCGTTGTAGCCGTATCCTACACGCTTCATGTCTTGGTCCAGCAGGCGGTCACGCACCTCTGACAGGGCATGGGCGGTTTCATAATGTTCACCCAGGTGACTGGTGGATGGTGCCTCCGGCGCAACTTCATTGGGGCCTTTTCGGTAAGCCAGTTTTAGAGCCACCGGAGTAAGGATGGCGGTGATGGTAACCATCAAAATGACAGGAGTCAGATAAACGGAGTGAAGAGCGCCACTAAGGAGACCCTTGTCTGCAATTACAAGTCCTACCTCGCCGCGGGTAGTCATCCCTGCGCCGATTCTGAAGGAATCCCGGTGGGAGAAACCGCTTGCTTTTGCGCCTAGATAACAGCCGATGATCTTGGTTAGAATGGCCACGATGATAAAGAGTAGGGTAAAGCCCCAAACGGGTAAACTGACTGTAGAAACCTGAACTTTTAGTCCAATGCTTGCAAAAAAGATTGGAGAAAGTAGCATTTGGGACAGGGTTTCACATTTTGCGCTGATGAAGGAGGAGCGGCTGGTGGTGGAGAGAATTAATCCGGCGATATAAGCCCCGGTAATGTCGGCCAGACCAAAAATGGCTTCCGCTACAAAGGCATAGAGGAATGCGAAGGCCAGTCCAATTACGGCAAAACGCTTCCGATCCCAAGCGGCGGTATTCATCCACCGTTGAAAGATATGATGGAAAAAAGCACCAGCCACCAGAGACAATCCCATAAAGGCAACGATTTTCAGTATCACAAAAGAAAGGTCGACGGATTCATCTGTCATTCCAGAGACAAAGGTAAGGGCGATGATGCCCAAAACATCGTCAATGAGGGCAGCACCTAAAATGGCATTGCCGGTGCGAGTGGATAGCTTGCCCATCTCCTTCAGCGTTTCCACAGTGATGGAGACGGAGGTGGCGGTCAAAATTACGCCAAGGAAGAGGTTCTCCACAAAACGGTCCCCCGGAAGCAACGGAAAATAGTACCCCAGGAAATAACCGCCGGCAAGAGGGACAAGAACGCCGGCGACAGCAATCACTAGGGAGGCGCGCCCCGAACGTTTCAGTTCGTCCATATCGGTTCCAAGGCCCGCTTCAAACATTAGAACGATGACACCAAGGGATGCAATGTTTTCAATAAAAGCACTGTCCTCCAAAAGACCCAAAAAAGCAGGGCCTAAAAGCAGGCCTGCCATTAGTGCGCCAACTACCTGAGGCATGTTAACCCGTTTGGTCAGCATGGAAAAAAGTTTGGTAGCCAGCAAAATGACCCCAACATCGAAAATAAAACGATAGTGCTCCATATCGAACACCTCCCAGCTGCTCTTTTCCTCAACCTGCTTTATGGGACAAGCGGGTAAAGTTTTCATATTATATCAGCTGCATAGCTCCAAAACAACTTTAATTTAAGAATTGTCATGAAAATGATTAATAAAAGATATAAAGTGACAGAAAAATCGAGAAAAAGTAATTAATTTTCCAAAAAATAGAAAACGAAATATTTAGACGAATGAGACACTTGAGAGCAGAAAAGAAAGGAATAACCGTACAAACCAGGTTTAAGGTTGAAAAGAAAGCTCTATTTGTTACAATAAGGCGAAGAAGGGGAATGAACCGAGCACCACTCCTCTGTTTGAAACAATGAGGGGGCTTAAGCAAATCTTAAGTCTTTGGGAGCTTTTTTCTTAATGCATCCCTTGATACAATAGGAACACGAAAGACAAGGAGCGTGATAGGATGCATAACATATTGATCTGTGATGACGAGGGAGATATTGTAGCGGCCCTGCGGCTGTATCTGGAGCCGGAAGGCTACGGAATTTATGAGGCCAGCAACGGCAGGGAAGCGTTGGAATTGGTTAAGAATCAAGAGATTCATCTGGTCCTGCTAGATGTGATGATGCCGGAGCTGGATGGGATAGAAACCCTATCCGCTCTGCGGCGGGAGCATACCATGCCGGTGATTCTCCTCACCGCCAAGTCAGAGAGCAGCGACAAGGTTCTGGGCCTTAACGTGGGTGCCGACGATTACGTGACCAAACCCTTTGATCCCACCGAGGTCATTGCCCGGGTACGATCCCAGCTGCGTCGATACACGAATCTGGGAGGTATAGTCAAGAGCCAGAGCCGTTTTATCATCGGAGGTGTTGCGCTGGACGATGATGAAAAGGCGGTTACGGTGGATGGGGATCCGATTTCCTTAACCCCCATCGAGTACAGTATCCTGCGGCTGCTCATCAAGAGTCCCGGGCGGGTCTATTCCTCTGCGCAGATCTATGAACTGGTCTGGGGGGAGCCAGCATACGGCTCCGAGGGGGCCGTGGCGGTTCACATCCGCCATCTCCGGGAAAAGATTGAAATTACACCATCCGAACCCAGGTATCTCAAGGTGGTATGGGGCCTGGGCTACAAGATGGAAGCGCCGTCCGAAAGGGGGCCTGCCCGATGAAGCTGCAGCAGCTGAAAGAGCGCACCGCCGCCAAGGTGGCGGCCCATATTCTCCTTCCCCTGATGGGCATCCTCTGCGTTGCCTCCCTTATAGGAGTGTTTCTGCTACAGGAGCAGGGGTTTTACAGCGGGCGCCAGGCATCCCTGATGAATTTGGAGTACATTGTCCGCATGGATGCCTACAAAGCCTATAACGACTATCAAAACCAGGTGGGTAGTATGTATCCCAGGATGGAAACCCTGGAGGAAACCTATTCTCCAGACAGAACGAACTTTTCCTTTGAACTTTGGACCGGCGGGGAAACAGAGCTCATGGAGGATGATGGGTTAGTCTATGCAAGCCCAGGACGTTCCAATCAAACGGTACCCATTCTTACCTACTGGACAGACCAATATGAGATTCGCGCCTTCCTGGATTCAGACCTTACTGTTCACGACAAGTACAGAAGTCTGTACGCCGGCTTGGAGACTGCTGTTAATGGAAAATGGTTGCTGGCTGTTCTGATTCCTGTTACAGCAGTCGCGGCAATCTTCCTGTTTGGCTTTCTGCTTACCTCCGCTGGGCATAAGCGGGGAGCGGGACTGGTGCTCCGCCCGGAGGATCGGATTCCGCTAGATCTACAGCTGGTGACGGTTGGGCTTGCCCTCTTCGGCTTGCTGTTTGTCTCCATGCAGACCGGGTACTACCCTGAAGCAGGGCTGGTGATCATTGCCATTGCCACCATGATCTTAGCTGCTTACGTCATCCTCATCTGGACTGCCATCGCTATCGCTAGGCGGGTAAAGCATCCTGGTTGGTGGCGGAACACGGTAATCTATCGGACATTTCTTCTCCTTGGTCGGCTGCTCCGCTGGTGCTTGAGCCGCGGTGGAAATGGTTTGAAGAGTGCTTTAAACGGTATTCGTCGGGGACTTTTCAAGCTGGGCCGGGGGATCGGTGAGGGCTTTACCCGGATGGGTCAGAGGCTGCGGCGCATGACCGCCCAGTTGCCCCTCATCTGGCAGGTACTGCTGACGGCTATTGGTACCTTGGGGGTTATGGCCTTCTGCTTGATTGTGCTTGGCGTGTACAATGGGTATGGATCCATGGGGCTTGTTCTCATGGTTCTTGGGCTGGCCAGCATAGGGGCTCTGCTCTATATCCTGTCCAGGACCTGTGAGGAGATGCTGGCCCTGCACCGGGCGGGAAAGGCTTTGGCCCAGGGAGAGGAGCTGAGCCTGAATACCGAAAGGCTCCACGGCCTGTTCCGTGCCCATGGAGAAAACTTGACGAAGATCAGCCAGGGGATGGGCCATGCCCTAGAGGCGCAGCTGCGCAGTGAGCGGATGAAAACAGAACTCATCACCAACGTGTCCCATGACATCAAAACGCCCCTCACCTCCATTGTGAACTATGTGGATCTTTTGGGTCGTACAGAGGATCCCCAGCGACAAAAAGAGTATCTTGGCGTGCTAGATAAGCATGCAAAACGGCTCAAAAAGCTGACGGAGGATCTGCTGGAGATGTCTAAGGTGACCACAGGTAACGTCAGCGTTACCCTAGAGCCCTGCGACCTTCGGGAGACGGTGCATCAGGCTATGGGAGAATATGAGGAGAAGTTTTTGGAGGCCTCGCTGGATGCTGTGGTGAGGCTGCCGGAGAAGATGGTGGCCATCCGTGCAGATGGACGGCATCTTTGGCGGGTGATGGATAATCTCCTCTCCAATGTCTGCAAATATTCCCTGCCGGGCACCCGTGTCTATGTGACACTGGAGGGGAAGGATGGTGTGGCAGTGCTCAGCGTGAAGAACGTCTCCCGGGAACCTCTGGATATGGGCCCCGAGGAGCTGGTGGAGCGCTTTGTGCGGGGAGATCAGTCCCGCACCACCGATGGAAG
>JAGFXS010000040.1 GCA_017861415.1 Bacillota bacterium | reverse complement strand
ACCAGATGGCTGAACCGAAATACATCGGAGAGGATATAGGAGGGGTCTGTGGCAGAAACATCGTACAGGACAACCCGCCGCACACCCAGATCCCCTAGGCGGTAGGCTAAAATATTGGCTGCGTTTTCTGTGTTGCCGTAGATGGAGCCGCAGGCAATGACCACCCCTGGTTCTTCCGGCTGATACAGGCTCCACTTCTGATACTTGTCCAGAATGTAGTCCAGATTTTTCCGCCACACAGGGCCGTGGAGGGGGCAAATCATCCGGGGATTGAGGGGAAGCAGCTTCTTGAAGGCATCCTGCACCTGCGAGCCATACTTTCCCACAATGTTGCTGTAGTACCGTCTGGTTTCATCCAGCCAGTCCTTTTCAAACTCCAGCTCGTCTGCAAAGAGATGCCCGGATAGGGCACCGAAGGTGCCGAAGGCATCTGCAGAGAAGAGGGTGCCGTTGGTCTCATCAAAGGTAGCCATCACCTCCGGCCAGTGAACCATGGGCATGGTGATAAAGCGCAGGGTGTGCTTGCCTGTCACCAGCGTGTCTCCGTTGCCAACCACCAGGGAGCGGTCCTCTAGGGTGAGGTTGTACAGCTGCCGGATAATCTGAAAGGTTTTGGGGTTTCCCACCACAATGGCCTTGGGATACAGGCGCAGCAGGTCAATTAGGGTGCCGCAGTGATCCGGCTCCATGTGGTTCATGACAATGTAGTCCAGAGGCCGCTGATCCAGTACGTGGAGGACGTTTTCCATAAACAGGTCGGTGATAGCACGGTCCACGGTGTCCAGCAGCACCGTTTTCTCATCCATCAGCAAAAAGGAGTTGTAGGAGATGCCCTTGGGGATGGGATGAATGTTCTCAAATAAAGTCAAACGGCGGTCGTTGCCGCCCACCCAGTATAAGTCTTGATCCACTTGTTTGACGCAATGCAAAGTCAAAACCTCCTCTTAAATATGTATAATAAAAACAGAAAAAACATGTTAGTGTGTGATAACATCACAGAAAAAAGAAAATAGATCCTGTATGATACAGCCATAGAAACAAGAAGGACGGTTCATACAGAGCTAAATCCTTATCACAAGTATAATACAAGAGAAAATTTGACGCAATATACGTACATACAGAATTTTGAAAGGAGCAATCACTATGTTTTATCAAGTTCAACTGCCTTATTCTTATGAAGCCCTTGAGCCTCATGTTGACGCTTTAACCATGGAGACCCACTACAGCAAACATCACGCTACCTACACCAAGAACTTAAACGACGCCGCTGAGAAGGCGGGGCTTTCTCACTTGGGGATTGAGGAGCTGATGAGCTCTTTGGAGACTGTCACCGACCAGGGTCTGCGTACCGCCCTTCGCAACAACAGCGGCGGCTTCTATAATCACAATCTGTATTTCTCTACCATGAGCCCCAACGGCGGCGGCCAGCCCACGGGAGAGTTTGGAGAGATATTCCTGAAGACCTTCGGCAGCTATGAAGCCTTCCGGGAGCAGTTTACGAAGCTGGCTACGGGCCAGTTCGGCTCTGGCTGGGCCTGGCTTTCCGCTAACAAGGCGGGGGAGCTGAAGCTCTCCTCCAGCCCCAACCAGGATAACCCCATCATCGAAAAGTCGGGATTCATCCCCATCTTAGGCATTGACGTCTGGGAGCACGCTTACTATCTGAAGTACAAGAACCTGCGCCCGGATTATATCAAGGCTTACTATGAAGTGATTGACTGGAAGACCGTGGCAGAGAATTATAAGGCTGTGGTGGAAGGATAACAAAAAGTCGGCATATGACGGCCCGTAGAGAGCCGTTTAGGACTAACAAACAAGATCAAAGTAAGCAGTAATGGGAGAAGATACCGAATAGTCCATTCGGTATCTTCTCTTTCTGTCTATCTGCCCAGACAAGCTGCGGGGGAGAAAAAGTGGGTTACATACATTTCCGGCGCAATCAGCAACAATTCCGCCCAGCAGAGTGCTGCGGTTAGCGAGGAGTTGGCCTCTCAAGTGCGTTCCTTTGGCATAACAGTGAGAGAATCATGAAGCGAGAGCGCCCCATGGGGCGCTCTCGCGCTATTTTGATATTCCATGAAATGCCGGAGAGGAAAGGATAAATCCACAGTAGAAATTTAGGATTGTTCATGGTATGCTATGTTACATTAAAAGCGGCAGAGCCGCTGCGTCATGTGAAGTGCCGTGAGGATATTCCGCGAAGTCACTTGATGCGAAATTTGACTTTGACGCGTAGGAGCAGCAGGAGACGATCATGTTAAACCAGTTTTCAAGAACGGAACTATTATTGGGAAAAGAGGGGTTGGAGCGCCTGCGATTGGCTCGGGTGGCGGTGTTTGGCATCGGGGGTGTGGGAGGCTACACCGTTGAGGCACTGGCTCGCAGTGGTGTCGGCACTCTGGATCTCATTGACGACGATCGGGTGTGTCTCACCAACCTCAACCGGCAGATTGTCGCCACCTACAAGACCATCGGCAAACAGAAGGTCGAGGTAGCACGGGATCGGGTGGGGGAAATCAACCCTAAGGCTGTGGTGCATACCCATCAGGTGTTTTACACCCCGGAAACAGCAGGGCAGTTTGACTTTTCCCAGTATGACTACGTGGTGGACGCCATAGACACCGTTTCCGGCAAGCTGGAGCTGGTGGAGCAGGCCAACCGGAGCGGTGTTCCCATTATTAGCTGTATGGGGGCAGGGAATAAGATGGATCCCACCGCCTTGCAGGTGGCGGATATCTACGAGACCTCCGTTTGCCCCTTGGCTCGGGTAATGCGCCGGGAGCTGAAAAAACGCGGGATTGCTAGACTGAAGGTGGTCTACTCTAAAGAGCCTGCCATGAAGCCCCTGGAGGATTTGGAGGCCAGCTGCCACACCCACTGCGTCTGTCCGCCCGAGGCGGCGCGCACCTGCGTCCAGCGGCGGCAAGTGCCCGGCAGTAACGCCTTTGTTCCCGCCGTGGCGGGGCTGATCATCGCCGGGGAGGTTGTAAAGGATCTTGCCTGGGCGGGAGGCGGGCGAGGATGATCTATCTGGATTACTCCGCCACTACACCGGTTGATCCGGCGGTGCTGGCGCGCTTCTGCCAGGCAGAGGCAGCATTTCCGGGAAACCCAAATGCCCGGCATCGGGTAGGGCGTGAGGCACAGGAGGAACTCTGCCGGATTACGGCGTCTATCGCCGGATTGTTGGAGGTCATCCCCGAGGAAATCATCTATACCTCCGGAGCCAGCGAGTCCAACAACACCGCTATCAAGGGGTTGGTGCGTGCCTATCGCCACGTGGGCAGGCACATTATTTCCACCCCGCTTGAGCACTCCTCGGTTAGCGGCTGCCTGACGGTTCTCCAGGAGCAGGGCTATGAAATTGATCTGGTGGACATCCGCCGAGACGGCACAGTGGATACAGCGCACTTGAAGTATCTGCTGCGGAAGGACACGGTGCTGGCGGCAATTTGTGCCGTGGACAGCGAGCTGGGTACCATTCAGCCCATTGTAGAGATTGCAGCGCTTCTCCGTCAGGGGACAAGCTGCCGACTCCACGTGGATGCTACCCAAGCCGTGGGGAAGGTGTCGCTTGATCTCTCTCTAGCGGACACCGTGAGTCTTGCGCCCCACAAGTTTTACGGACTCAAGGGCAGCGGACTTCTGATTAAGCGAACAGGCACCTCGCTTGAACCCCTAATACACGGGGGAACCAGCACCACCATCTACCGCAGCGGCACCCCGGCCCTAGCCCTGGCTGCCGGGCTGGAGGCGGCCTTGGAGTTGGCCCTTCATCAACTGAATGAGCGGACGGTTCAAGTTCAGGAGAAAAATCGGGCCCTGCGAGAAGCCATCGGGGCCTATCCCAAGGTGCGGATCAACAGCCCACTTGAAGCGGTGCCCCATATTCTGAACCTGAGCGTTCAGGGAGTGAAGGCCGGGGTCTTCCAGCAGGCGCTGGATGAAGAAGGCGTCTGCGTGTCGGTGAAGTCAGCCTGCGCGGCGGAGGGCACCCCCTCCCGGGCGGTCTTTGCCGTGAGCCGGGATCGAAAAAACGCTTTGTCCTCCTGGCGCATCAGTCTGAGCCACCTGACCACGGAGGAAGAGCTTCAGAGATTTTTAGAGGCATTTGACCGCTGCTATCAGGCTCTTTGCCGGTAGCAGAGCATAGTACAATACCCACGGAACCACATTCGGGAGGATATTATGGGCAGGGAACTGGAACAGCATCAGCTCATTGAACGAAGCATCAACAAAAAATTTAGAAAACAAATATGGAAGCCCTTTATCCTGGCGGTAAAACGGTATCAGCTGGTGGAGGCGGGGGATAAAATTGCCGTCTGCATCTCCGGGGGGAAGGACTCCATGCTCATGGCTAAGCTTATGCAGGAGCTTCATCGGCACAGTGATGTCCCCTTTGAGCTTCTGTTTCTGGTGATGGACCCGGGCTACAACGAAGTAAATCGGCAGAAAATCGAAAGCAACGCCGCGCTGCTCCATGTGCCAATTACCATTTTTGAAACGGATATCTTTGCAATCGCCAACAACACCGACCAGTCTCCTTGTTATCTGTGCGCCAGAATGCGCCGGGGACACCTGTACAGCGAGGCGAAGAAGCGGGGCTGCAATAAAATTGCCCTGGGCCACCACTTCAGCGATGTCATCGAGACCACGGTGATGGGGATGTTCTACGGCTCCCAGCTCCAGGCCATGCCGCCAAAGCTGCGCAGTCGGAATTTTGAGGGCATGGAGCTGATACGTCCCTTGTACTGCATCCACGAGGAGGACATCTTGGCCTGGAAGCGCTACAACGATCTGGAGTTCATACAGTGCGCCTGCCGCTTTACTGAGCTGTGCACCATGTGTGACAACGGCGGAGGCGGGTCGAAACGGCAGGAGATCAAAACTCTCATCCGCCATCTGAAGCGGGACAATCCAAACATCGAAAAGAGTATATTCAGCAGCATCCACTCCCTTTGCCTGGACACCATGGTGGGCTATAAATCCCAAGGGCGAGAGGTTTCCTTTACAGAACACTACCGAAATATGCACGCACCCTTGGAAGAAATCGGGGATCTGGAGGACTGACACGCTTTATCCAATTTGTATTAAATGAGCCCCCACAGCCGAGTTCGGCCGTGGGGGCGTTCTTCTGTCAATCTGTTGGAGGCTCCGAAAGAGAGCGGTGGATGGACTCTGCGGCGATCTTCCCGGTGCCCATGGCATAGATAACCGTAGCCGCACCCTTCACTGCATCCCCGCCGGCATAGATGTTACGAATGCTGGTCTGCATGCCAGCGTCGGTGACGATACAGCCGTGGCGGTTGGTTTCCAGATCCTTTATGGCCCGGGTGACCAGAGGGTTCGGAGAGGTGCCGATAGCCATAATCACGGTGTCCACCGGGAGAAGGAACTCTGTGCCCTCCTTAGGGTGGGCGCTTCGGCGGCCGGAGGCGTCGGCCTCGCCCAGGGACATTTCCACGCATTCGATAGCAGAAACCTGGCCGGTCTCGTCTCCCAAAATGCGGATGGGATTGGTGAGGGTGCGAAAAATTACCCCCTCCTCTTTGGCGTGGTGCGCCTCCTCTAGGCGGGCGGGCATCTCTTCCTCAGAGCGGCGGTAGATGAGGTATACGGTCTCAGCTCCCAATCGCTTGGCACAGCGCACCGCATCCATGGCTACGTTGCCACCTCCCACCACCGCCACAGCCCGGCTCTGGCGAATGGGAGTCCCGGCGTCCTTCTGGTAGCTTTTCATCAGATTCACTCGGGTGAGGTACTCGTTGGCGGAGTAAACACCCTTTAAGTTTTCTCCCTCGATATTCATGAAGTTGGGCAGACCGGCCCCTGAAGCGATATACACGGCGTCAAAGCCACGGGAGAACAGATCGTCCATGTCCAGGGCCCTGCCAATGACCACATTGCACTTGATGTCGACGCCCAGCTCCAGCAAACGTCCGATTTCATAGTTAATGACCCAGGTTGGCAGCCGAAATTCGGGGATTCCATAGGCCAGCACGCCACCGGCTTCGTGGAGAGCCTCAAAAATGGTGACATCGTAGCCCTTGATGGCAAGATCGTAGGCGCAGGAGAGTCCGGAAGGCCCGGCACCGATGGTGGCCACTTTTTTTCCGTTGGGCGAGGGAGCAATCACTGCGTCCTTAATGTTTTTCATATACCAGTCGGCCACAAAGCGTTCCAGCCGCCCAATGGCTACCGGCTCGTGCTTGGCAGCAAGGACGCATTTTGCCTCGCACTGGGTTTCCTGGGGGCAAACCCGCCCACAAATGGCGGGCATGGAATTGGTTTCGGTGATGATGTGGTAGGCTTTTTCATAGTCCCGGTCCACCACGGCCTGAATGAACTCCGGGATATGGACGTTCACTGGGCAGGCGGCGACACAGGGTTTGGTTTTACAGTTGAGGCAGCGGGCGGCCTCTTGCAGGGCCATTTCCTCGGTGTAGCCCAACGCAACCTCGTCAAAATTGCGCACGCGCAACTGGGGGGGCTGCTCTGGCATTGGCGTCTTATGTGTCTGCATGGTTTTCCCCTTCCGATAGGCGGCAGCGGTGGGTCTCAATTTCCTTATAAACAGTGTTGCGGAGCATCAGCTCATCGAAGTCTACTAGGTGGCCGTCAAAATCAGGCCCGTCTACGCAGGCAAATTTCAAGGCGCCGTCCACGGTGACCCGGCAGCCGCCGCACATGCCGGTGCCGTCAATCATGATGGGATTTAGGCTTACCAGAGTTTTGATCCCGTAGTTTTTGGTGAGTAGGGACACAGATTTCATCATGGGTACCGGGCCGATGGTGATTACAAGGTCAAATTGGTTTCCGGCCTCGATGAGGTCTTGGAGCTTGGTGGTGACAAAGCCAGCCTCTCCATAGGAACCGTCATCCGTGGTGATGAAAAGGCTATGGGAGACCTGACGAAGCTCTTCCTCCAGAAGGACATGCTCTCCGCTGCGGAAGCCGGCGATCACGGTGACCCGGGCACTCTCCCGAAACAGGGCTTTTGCCTGGGGGTAGGCAATGGCACAGCCAACGCCTCCGCCAATGACACAGACATTTTTCGCCCCGTCAAAATGGGTAGGATTCCCCAGTGGCCCCACCAAATCCAGGAGCTGATCGCCAACATTCATCTGGGATAGCCGTGTGGTTGTCTGACCAACTGCCTGAAAAATGAGGGTGATAGTCCCTGCATCCCGGTTGTAGTCGGCAATGGTCAGGGGGACGCGTTCTCCCTGGGTATCAATCCGAAAAATGATAAACTGACCAGCCTTAGCCTTGTCAGCGACAAGAGGAGCCTCAATCTCCATGAGAGTGGCGAACTGGTTCAATTGCTTTTTATTAACGATACGGTACATAAGCGTCCTCCAAAACCATTGGGCGGCTCCTTGGCATCATACATCGGGCCACCGATTGGGTAAAATGACCCAATTTATCATGTTGAATATAGTATAGCATGCCTGAGGTAGGACTCAATTGGTATTTACCACAATTCCCAGGGGTATACTTGTGCCCGCAACGATCATTTTAATAGTTTTGCAGTGAAATTTTACCTAATTGGGGGACATCCTGCTTTCTCCAGGGAAAAAGAAGCCCATTGTCCCTATGAGGATGATGGGCTTCTTCGCAAAAAAGATAGGGGAAGGAGCGCGGGTGCAGGCTCTACATGGAAGCAAGAATGGCATCGGCGAGGGTGTCAATCTCCGAGGCCTTGTCCGCCCCCAGGGAAGAGGCAATACTGATACGCTCATTAAGCACCGTCATTTTTTTCATCTCATCGGTGAGAAACTTAGAGATCAGATCTCCTGATTTCACCGCCCAAGAGCCGTTCTCCACAATGGCTACTGTGCGATTCTGGACGTTTAAGGCTTTCATGTCTATGAGGAGGTTGTGCATGGCGGGGTAAATTCCAAGATTATAGGTGACGCTGGCCAGCACCATGTGGCTGTATTTGAAGGACTCGGAGATCAGCTGAGACACATGGGTGGAGGAGACATCATACAGGGCGACATTGGTCATGCCCTTGTCGCAAAGCCTGGCGGCCAGAGCCTGGGCGACAGACTCGGTGTTGCCGTACATGGAAGCGTAGGCGATGAGTACGCCCTTTTCCTCGGGGAGATACCGGCTCCACAGGTCGTATTTTCGGATAAAATACATGAGATCCTCTCGCCAAACTGGGCCGTGGAGGGGGCAAATAAATTTGATCTGATCCAGTATTCCACCTGCCTTTTTCAAAAGCAGCTGAATGTGGGGGCCGTATTTCCCCACGATATTGGTGAGGTAGCGCCGGGCGTCGTCCAGCCAATCCCGGTCGAAGTTCACCTCATCGGCGAAGAGCTTTCCGTCCAGAGCGCCGAAGGTACCGAAGGCATCAGCGGAGAAGAGAACACCGTTTGTGAGGTCAAATGTGACCATTACCTCAGGCCAATGGACCATGGGTGCGAACACAAAGGTGACGGTGTGGGTGCCAAAGCTGAAGGTGTCGCCCTCCTTAACTTGAACAGTGGCATGCTCGTCCACATGAAAGCCAAACTGACGCATGAGCATAAAGGCCTTTTCGTTGCTGATGACGGTGATATTAGGCCAACGGAGGAGGATTTCCTCAATGGAACCGGCATGGTCCGGCTCTAAATGATTGATGACTAGATAATCCAGCGGGCGGCCCGACAGCAGATGATTCACATTTTCCAGCAGCTGCCGGCAGGCGGACCAGTCCACGGTATCAAAGAGGACGGTTTTCTCATCCAGCAGCAGATAGGAATTATAGGAGACACCTCTGGGGATGGGGTATGCGTTTTCAAATAAGGCCAATCGATGGTCATTGGCGCCGACCCAGTAAAGGTCGTCGGTTACGGTTCTGACAGAATACATCTAGCGTTCCTCCCTTCGGCGTTATGCCTGAACAAATTGATCTCGGGGCTCGGCACATTCCGGGCAGACCCAAGATTCCGGTAGCTTGGCAAACAGGGTGCCCGGAGGGACGTCGTTATCCTGGTCGCCAGTCTCAGGCACATAGGCGTAGCCGCAGCCACTGCAAATGTAGGTAGGCCCGATGGGTGCAGGTTTGGGCACCTGGGGACGCTTTATTTTCACCATGGGAGGGGCGGCTTCCTTTTCTCCTGTACCCAGTGCTGCGGTGAGCAGGGGCAGAATCTCGTTGACATCACCCACGATGCCGTAGTCACAGTTCTTAAAGATGGGGGCACTGCCGTCCTTGTTGATGGCCACGATGATAGAGGCATCTTTAATGCCCTTCAGGTGCTGGCTGGCGCCGGAAATGCCGCAGGCGATGTAGAGGTTGCCCCTGAATTTCTGGCCAGACATACCCACGTAGCGGTCAAGGGGCAAATATTTCAGGGTTTCCGCCACGGGGCGGGAGCTGCCGATGGCTGCCCCGGCGGCCCGGGCCAAATTCTCCACCAGCTTCATATTTTCCTGGGAGCCGACGCCAAGACCGGCGGAAACTACCCGCTCAGCTGCGGAGATGGGGGTATCCATAGGGATGCCAACGGAGAAGTCAATACCGTTCTTCTTTAGGGATTCCACCAAGGCGGCGACCTGATCCTCTGGCGAGCCCTCGCGGTAAATCACCCGCTTGCGCAGACCGGTGATGGGGGCTGCTTTCTGGAGGGAACCGACAGAGGAACCCTCCTCCTTGGGGGGCTTGCCCAGAATGTGAGAGGCAATGATGACCCGCTGGATTTCGTTGGTGCCCTCGTAGATGGTGGTGATTTTAGCGTCGCGGTACATCCGCTCCACATCCATGCCCTTGAGGTAGCCGGTACCGCCGAAAATCTGGAGGGCGTCATTGGTCACTTCCAGGGCAATGTCCGAGGCGTACTGCTTTGCCATGGCAGACTCCATGCCGTAGGGAACGTGGTGCTCCTTCATATCCGCGGCGGAGTAGACCAGCAGGCGAGCGCTGCGAAGCTTGGTGGCCATGTCGGCAAGCTTAAAGGAAATGGCCTGTTGGAAGCCGATGGGCTTTCCAAACTGTACCCGCTCCTTGGCATAGGTAACGGCCTGCTCATAAGCGCCCTGGGCGATGCCCAGAGCCTGGGCAGCAATGCCGATACGGCCGCCATCCAGAGTGGCCATGGCAATTTTAAAGCCATCGCCCTCCTTGCCCAACAGGTTTTTTTTGGGCACCTTCACCTCGTTGAAGATCAGTTCCGCCGTAGAGGAGGA